>DATGZW010000597.1:0-5994 GCA_035297005.1 Patescibacteria group bacterium | reverse complement strand
CCCTTGGCCGACGCGGTGGCGCGGCGTGCCCGCGAGACGGCGCTGGCGGTGCTGGCCGGAGGCGTCGATGTCGATGTCGCGGTGTTCGACCGTGGCGGGCGACTCATCGGCCATGCCGGATAGAGTTCTGATCCTTGGTGGTACGGGCGAGGGCGCGGCCTTGGCCCGCCGTCTGGCGCGGGATTGCCCGGAAGCCCAGGTCATCACCTCTTTCGCCGGACGGGTGCGCGGCTTGCCCGACCTGCCCGGCAGGGTGCGGGTCGGCGGCTTCGGCGGGGTTGAGGGGTTGGTCGCCTTCCTGCGCGCCGAGGGGATTACGCGGGTGGTCGATGCCACCCATCCCTTCGCCGTCACCATTTCGGCCCATGCCCGCGCCGCCTGCCACGCGCTGGGGCTGCCGCTGCAACGGCTGGAGCGGGTGATGTGGCAGAAGCATCCGGGGGATCGCTGGCACTGGGCCGAGGATACGGCGATGGCGGCGCGCATGGTGCCGCGCCTGGGGCGGCGGGTGCTGCTGACGGTGGGGGCCGGTGAAATCGCCGCTTTCGCCAAGGCCGGAGGGCCAATCTATGTGGTGCGGCTGATCGATGCCCCACCCAAACGCCTGCCGTTGCGCCGCTCTCTGGTGCTGTTGGGGCGCGGGCCGTTCACTTTGGCCGACGAGATAGCCTTGATGCGGCATTTCCGCATCGATTTGGTCGTCAGCAAGGCCAGCGGTGGCGCGGCGACGGAAGCCAAAGGCGCGGCGGCGCGGCATTTGGGGCTTCCGGTGTTGATGATCCGCCGGCCCAACGCTTGAGGCCGGGGACAAAACAGTGCTAGGGTCGCGCCGCCCGTTTCGAGACAGGGAAGTCCGGTGCATGCCGGCGCTGCCCCCGCAACTGTGAAGGGAGAGGCCGCGGCCTCAGCCACTGGCCCCATCTGGGGACCGGGAAGGCGTCGCGCCCTGTGACCCCGAAGCCAGGAGACCTCCTCGATAGCGGCCCGGCTCACCATCCTCGGAGGGAGGATCGCCCATGCTGCACCCCGCAGCTATACCTTTGGCGGACCATCATGTCCCGCTGCCGCCGCTGACTTTGGTGTTCGGCGGTGCCCGTTCGGGCAAAAGCGCCTATGCCGAATCACTGCTGGCCGGTGTCGCTGAACCGGTCTATCTGGCCACCGCCGAAGCCCGCGACGGCGAGATGTCCGAGCGCATCCGCCATCATCAGGCGCGGCGCGGCGGATCGTGGGCGACCATCGAAGAACCGATGGACCTGATTGGCGCCCTGCGCACCCACGCGCAGCCCGGCCGCGCGGTGCTGGTCGATTGCCTGACGTTGTGGCTGACCAACATCCTGTTGGCCGAGGCTGACGTGCCCGCCGAAATGGAACGCTTGGCCCAATCTCTGCCCGCCCTGGCAGCGCCAGTGGTGTTCGTGTCGAATGAAGTCGGCATGGGCATCGTCCCCGACAACGCCCTGGCCCGCGCCTTCCGCGACCATGCCGGGCGCTTGAACCAGTTGATTGCCGCCCGTTGCCAGCGCGTCGTTTTCGTCGCCGCCGGTCTTCCCCTGTTGCTCAAGGATGTTCGATGACCCGTTTCGCCAAGATCCCCGCCACCGTCATCACCGGCTTCCTGGGAGCCGGTAAGACCACCCTGGTCCGCCATCTGCTGGCCAACGCCAATGGCCGCCGCATCGCTCTGATCGTCAACGAGTTCGGCGATATCGGCGTCGATGGCGATCTGCTGGCGGCTTGCGGCATTGCCGGTTGTGGCGATGACGACATCATCGAACTGGCCAATGGCTGCCTGTGCTGCACGGTCGCCGACGAGTTCCTGCCGACCATGGAAAAGCTGCTCAACCGCCCCAATCCGCCTGAGCATATCGTCATCGAGACCTCGGGGCTGGCGCTGCCGAAGCCGCTGGTCAAGGCTTTCGACTGGCCGGAAATCCGCTCGAAAGTGACGGTCGATGGCGTCGTCGCGGTGGTCGATGGCCCTGCCGTGTCGTTGGGCCGCTTCGCCTCGACGCCGGAAGAGATGGCCCGTCCCGACCATGATAACCCGCTGGAAGAGGTGTTCACCGACCAGCTGGCTTGCGCCGATATCGTGCTGCTGAACAAGGCCGATCTGCTTGATGCGGCGACCTTGGCGCGGGTCGAGGCCGAATTGCGCGCGGGCCTGCGTCCGGGCGTCAAGCTGGTCGCCACCCGCCATGGCGAGATGGACGTGATGGTGTTGCTGGGCCTGGATGCGGCGGCGGAAGACGATCTGGCGGCGCGGCCCAGCCTGCACGACAATCTGGATGCTCACGACCATGACGATTTCGACAGCTTCGCCGTGACGCTGGAGGCTGTGGTCGATCCGGCTGTGCTGGCGGCGCGTCTTAAGGATGTCATCGTCGCTCATGACATCCTGCGGCTGAAGGGCTTCCTGGCGGTGACCGGCAAGGACATGCGCCATGTGGTGCAGGCGGTTGGCAGCCGCGTCGCCGGTTATTACGACCGTCCGTGGAAAGCCGGCGAAGAGCGCGCCAGCCAGTTGGTGGTGATCGGCCTCAAGGGCTTGGACCGCGACACCATCACCGCCGCGATCCTCGGGTGAGAAACCCTATTTCGTCGTGCCCGGCCTTGTGCCGGGTATCCACGCGGATGGAGCATAACGTATTGTTTCTAGTGCAGGGTATGCCGAGCGGCGTGGATGGTCGGGACAAGCCCGGCCATGACGATGTGGGTGTTGTCCCGCATCCTTTGACTCGGGTACAGGTGTAACCATGCATCTCCTCGCCGCCACCCCCGGTGCCGTCGTCGATGGAAGCGACGCCATCGATCTTGCCCAGACTCCGGGCGAGATCGTGGTGTTGTCCGCCGCCGACAGCGAGCTCTCTTGCTTGGCCCAAGCCAAGGCGTCGGTGACGGGGCCGTCGCTGCGGCTGGCCAATCTGATGCAACTGTCGCACAACATGTCGGTCGATTTGTATGTCGAGACGGTGATCCGTCACGCCCGGCTGGTGGTGGTGCGGCTGTTGGGCGGGCGCGGCTATTGGCCCTATGGCGTCGAACAAATCGCTGCCGCCTGCCGCGACAACGCCATCCCGTTGGCCTTCCTGCCCGGCGACGACCAGCCCGACGCGGAACTGTCGGCCTGGACCACGGTCGCCCCCGATGCGGCGCATCGGCTGTGGCAGTACCTGCTGCATGGCGGGCGTGGCAATGCCGAACAGTTCCTCCGCCACGCCGCCGCCCTGATCGGCGGCCCCGACGATTGGCGCGAGCCGGTGCCGTTGCCCAATGCCGGGCTGTATCCGCCGGGGGTGTCTCTGGACGATCTGCGCGTCGGCTGGACCGAGGGTGCGCCGATGGCCGCTTTGGTGGTCTATCGGGCGCTGGTGCAGTCGGGCAATGTCGCGGCGGTCGAGGCGATGGTCCAAGGCTTGGCGGCGCGTGGGCTGAACGTGCTGCCGGTGTTCGTCTCCAGCCTGAAAGACCCGGTCAGCGCCGCCACTTTGGGCGAGGTGCTGCGGGTTTGTCCGACCGATGTGGTGCTGAACGCCACCGGCTTCGCCGTCGCCGCCCCCGGTCGTCCGCAGGACACGCCCTTCGCCGAGTCCGACTGCCCGGTGTTGCAGGTGATCTTCTCCGGCGGCACCGAGGCGGCATGGCGGGCGGGCACCAACGGGTTGTCGGCCCGCGACATCGCCATGAACGTGGCGCTGCCGGAAGTCGATGGCCGCATCATCGGCCGTGCCGTGTCGTTCAAGGCCTCGGCCCGGCGCGACGAGGCGACCCAGTGCGATATCGTCTCCTATGTGCCGGTGGCGGACCGCATCGGTTTCATGGCCGATCTGGCGGCGGGTTGGGCGCGCTTACGCCGCAAGCCGCCGGTCGAGCGGCGGGTGGCGCTGGTGCTGGCCAACTACCCCAACCGCGATGGACGCTTGGGCAATGGGGTCGGCCTGGACACTCCGGCGGCCACCGTCGAGGTTCTCAAGGCTCTGGCGGCGGCGGGCTACCGTACCGGCGCGGTGCCCGAGGATTCTGCGGCATTGATGACCCTGGTGCAGGCGGGGGCGACCAACAACCTGACGGTGCGGCATGCCCGCGAAGTGCGCGAGACGCTGCTTCTGCCTGACTATTTCGCCTTCTTCCACAGCCTGCCGCCAGCGGTGCAAACCGCCGTGACGGCTCGCTGGGGTGCGCCCGAATCCGACCCGCATTTCGTCAAGGGCGAGCTGCATTGCGGCGATTTCGTCATCAGCGCCTTGCGCTTCGGCTCGGTGGTGGTGGGCGTGCAACCGGCGCGCGGCTACAATATCGATCCCTCGGCCACCTATCACGACCCCGATCTGGTGCCGCCGCATGGCTATCTGGCCTTCTATGCCTGGCTGCGCGAAGGCTTCCGCGCCGACGCCATCGTCCATATGGGCAAGCACGGCAATCTGGAATGGCTGCCCGGCAAGTCCATCGCGCTGTCGGCGGAGTGCTTTCCTGAAGTGGCGCTGGGAGCCTTGCCGCATCTCTATCCGTTCATCGTCAACGATCCCGGCGAAGGCACCCAGGCCAAGCGCCGCGCTCAAGCGGTGATCATCGACCACCTGACCCCGCCGCTGACTCGCGCCGAGAGCTATGGCCCGCTGCGCCAGTTGGAGCAGTTGGTGGACGAGTATTACGAGGCGGCGGCGGTCGATCCGCGCCGGCTCAAGGTGTTGCGCGACGAGATCGTCGCCCTGACCCGCGTCACTGGCCTCGACGATGATTGCGGCATCGCCCCCGACGAATCCCCTGAACAGGCGCTGAAGAAGCTCGACAACCATCTGTGCGAGTTGAAGGAACTGCAAATCCGCGACGGCCTGCATGTGTTCGGGGTGTCTCCGGCGGGGGATTTGCTGACAGATTTGCTGGTGGCGCTGGCCCGTGCTCCGCGCGGTGCCGCGCCGGATCAGCAATCGCTGTTGCGGGCGATGGCCGATGATCTGGGCTTGGGCTTCGATCCGCTGGACTGCGTGATGGCCGACGACTGGACCGGGCCGCGCCCGGCGGCGTTGGATGGCACCGATGCGTGGCGCACCCATGGCGATACCGTCGAGCGGCTGGAATTGCTGGCGCGGGCGCTGGTGGGCAGCGGCGACCGCGCGCCGGAGGGCTGGACCCGCACCTGTGCCGTGCTTGATTGGCTTGACCGCGAGTTGCGCCCCGCCGTCGAGGCTTGCGGTGCCGCCGAGATGCAAGGTTTGCTCAAAGGTCTGGCCGGGCGCTTCGTGCCGCCCGGTCCCTCGGGGGCTCCGACGCGCGGGCGGCCCGACGTGCTGCCGACCGGGCGCAATTTTTATTCGGTCGATACCCGCACGGTGCCGACCCCGGCGGCCTGGACCTTGGGGTGGAAATCGGCGGGCCTGCTGGTCGAGCGCCATATGCAAGAGCACGGCGCTTGGCCGCGCGCGGTGGCGGTGACGGCGTGGGGCACCAGCAACATGCGCACCGGCGGCGACGACATCGCCCAGGCGCTGGCGCTGATGGGGGTAAGGCCGACCTGGGACGCCTCATCGCGCCGCGTCACCGGCTTCGAGATCCTGCCCGCCGGCTTGCTCGACCGTCCGCGTGTCGATGTCACCTTGCGGGTGTCGGGGTTCTTCCGCGATGCCTTCCCTGCTTTGATCGACCTGTTTGATTCGGCGGCGCGGGCGGTGGCGGCGCTAGACGAATCCGACGAGGTCAATCCGCTCTCGGCGCATGTGCGGGCCGAGGCGGCGCGGCTTTCCGCTGCCGGGCATTCCGCCGATGAGTCGCGCCGCCGCGCTGGGTTCCGCGTGTTCGGTTCGAAGCCGGGAGCCTATGGCGCTGGCTTGCAGGCATTGATCGACGAACGCGGCTGGTCCACCGATGCCGATTTGGCTCGCGCCTATGTCGCCTGGGGCGGTTACGCCTATGGTGACGGCGCGGGCGGTGCGGCGGAACATGGGTTGTTCGAGCAACGTCTGAAAAGCGCCGAGGCGGTGATCCAGAACCAGGACA
>DATGZW010000596.1:0-4855 GCA_035297005.1 Patescibacteria group bacterium | reverse complement strand
GCCCGGCCTTGTGCCGGGCATCCACGCCGGGAAAGCGCAATGCCTTATCATTTTGACGGTATTCCCGCTGAGCGGCGTGGGTAGCCGGGACAAGCCCGGCCACGACGGGAGAGGAGATTGAAGCGCCTCCGACCTTAGGTGGCGGGAGCCGGGGCCGGCAGGGTGATGTCGGCGGGGTCGGCGGGAGGCAGGCCCAACACCTTGCGCGCCATGACATAGAAGGTGACGCGGTCGGCAAAGCCGTTATAGCCGCCATTGATGCGCCGCGTGATCAGCTTAAAATTGGCTTGGTCAGCCAGCGCGTCAAGGTTGCGGACACCCCAAAACCACCCGGCCGATTTGGCGGCATATTCAGGTTGCTCAAGCTGGGTCGGATCCGACAGCAGGTCAAGACCCAGGGCGGCGCCGCAGGTCTGGTAATTGGTGCGGCCGGTAATTTGGATCAGGCCCCGCCCCTTGAAGCGCACGCCGTCACCGGGCTGGGTGTTGCCCAAATCCGCGCGCCCCTCATAGGCTTCGCCGCTGGCCAATTCGCGGACATAGCGCAAACTGCCGCTTTCATGGCCGATTTGCGCCAAAAAGCAGGCTTGGCGCAACGGCGTGTCGATAGAGAAGGCGTCAAAGGTGTCGTTGATCGGCTGGGTAAACAGCGCAATGTTGGCCTTGGTCGCATAGGGCATGATCGTGGTCAGTTGATCGGCGGTCAGGCTGGACATGAGAACTCCGCGCAGAACATCTAATGGGGGAAATAGCCTCTCACCATAACCCGCATCACACCACAACTTTAGCCTGCGCTGCCCTTAATGACCCATCCGTATATCGGGCAAATCGGCCAACCACTGGCCGAATACCCGTCGCGCCGCCGCCGACAACGCCGGAGCCGCCTGCGCCGCCTGCTTGCGCAAGGTCGGCACGTCGATGGTGGGGGTGGCGGCGATCTCGCAGGCATGGCCGATATACCAGCGTTCCAACTGGGCCGGCTGCGCCTCCAGATGGAATTGCAGACCCAGGGCATGGCGGCCAATGGCGAAGGCCTGATGACGCACTGCCTCGGTCGAAGCCAGCAGCTCGGCACCGTCGGGCAGGTCGAAGGTGTCGCCATGCCAATGCAGCACCGACAGATTGCCCAGCGGCCCCAGCACCGAGCGGCGGCCCGCTTCAGTGAGAGCCACCGGTGCCCAGCCGAGCTCCTTGACGCCGCTGGGATAGACCCGCTTGCCGGCGGCCCGCGCCATGATCTGCGCGCCCAGACAGATGCCCAACACCGGAGTCTCGGCCTCCAGCCGCGCTTTGACGGCGGCGATTTCGTCCGACAGGAAGGTGTAGACGTCGTCCTCATAGACCCCGATGGGGCCGCCGAGCACCACCAGCAGGTCGGCGGCGCGCAGCTCGCGCGGGTCAAGATGGTGCATCGCCGCCTCGCGGTATTCCACCTGATACCCGGAGGAAGTCAGCACCTCGCCCAACAAACCCAGATCCTCGAAATGCACATGCCGCAGCGCAATGGCCGTCTTCATTGGCGTCCGTCTCCCCGTTTATTGTCCGGCAGTATAAGCCTGCCGGTTTAAAATATCGGCAAAACACCGTTACAGCGACCCGCCGCGCTCCTCGTCGATGATCCGGCGCAGCAAGGCCTGTTGCGCCGTCATCACGTCGACATGGCACATGCCGACAAAATCCAGGCTGACGTTGCGCGGCACCACGACCTCGGGCGCATGCTGCAGGGCCTGCGTCATCTGCGCCTCGCTGCCGTGGATACTGTTGGCATAGCGGGTGAAATTGGTCTCCAGCGCGGCGTTCTCGGCGCGCAGCATGAAGGTCAGAAAGGCCCTGGCGGCATGCGGGTTGGGGGCGTCATGCGCCACCGCCAGCAAATCCGTCCACAGTTGCACCCCATGCGGAGGATAGGCATAGCGCAGCGTTGGCCGGCGTTCGCGCGCCCGCATGGCGTCGCCGTTCCAACTCATGCCGATGGCCACGCCGGGGCTGGACAACACATCGATGACGCTGGTGATGGTGGTGATGGCCCGCGCCTCGCGGATCAGCGGCCGCAGCAGAGTCTCGACCTTAGCCAAATCGGCGAGGTCGGTGGTGCAGCGCGGCAGCTTCAGATAGATCAGTGCGCCGACCACGGCGTCGCTGCCGTCGCCGATGAACGACTGCTTGCCGCGCAATTCCGGCGGCGGGTTGTACATCAGCGACAGGGTATCGACGTTGCCGTGATACACCGCCGTATCGACGACGAAGGACGAGGTGCCCCACAGGAAGGGAATGGCATATTGGTTTTCAGGATCGAAGGTGCGCGATACCCAGGCGTCTTCGATGTCGAAGAAATGCGGCAGGTCGGCGGCGCCGATGCGCTGCACCAGCTTGCGGCGGATCAATTCGTCCATCTGGTAATCGGCGGGATTGACCACGTCGATCCCCGGCTCGGCGGTCTCCAACCGGGCCAGCATCTCGGGGTAGCCGGGTGCCGTCACCACCACCGGATGGATGCCGGTTTCCGCCTCGAAGCGAGTCAGCAGCTCGGGCGCCAAATAGGAGTCCCAGGTCAATATCCGCAGCTCGGACGCCTGGGCACCGCCGGCCAGCATCGCCAGCATTGCGGCCGCACTCCATCTCCGCCACCCCCCGCCCGTCCCCATGCCCAGCCCCTTGCCCGCCCGCTTTATGCGTGTTCCCGCCCGCACGATAACCGCAGACGGACGGCAGGGGTAGAGGCTGGCGATGACGGTTCCGATAAATCTCCTACCGACATCGCGTGGCTCTGCATTCTGCCCACTTTACTTTAGTGGTAAAAATATTTTACCATGTGCGTATCAGCCAGCCGAAGAACACCTAATCTTGGGGGAGGCAACACAGACGCGCATCGTTTTCTGGGGGCGGAGAACGGAGCGTCGTCATCGACCTGGGACTCGAATCACAGGGCGACTGCATCCAAGCAAACGGGGATTCGGCCGACACTCAGGAGCTAGCATGCAAACTTGGATGCAGATTTACGACCCGCTCGACAACCTTTGGCTTTCGTCCCTGATCGCCGCAATACCGATCCTGTTCTTCTTCGGTGCCCTGACGGTGCTGCGGATGAAAGGCCATTTGGCCGCCACCATCACCGTCGCCCTAGCGCTTGGCGTCGCCGTGTTGTTCTACCATATGCCGGTGTCGATGGCCTTGGCCTCGGCGGCTTACGGCTTCCTTTACGGCTTGTGGCCGATCGCCTGGATCATCGTCGCGGCGGTATTCCTATATAAGATTACCGTCAAGACCGGCCAGTTCGAGATCATCCGCGCCTCGGTCATTTCGATCACCGAAGACCAGCGTTTGCAGATGCTGATGGTCGGCTTCGCCTTTGGCGCGTTCCTGGAAGGCGCCGCCGGATTCGGCGCTCCCGTCGCCATCACCGCCGCCCTGCTGGTCGGCTTGGGCTTCAACCCGCTGTACGCCGCCGGTCTGTGCCTGATCGCCAACACCGCTCCGGTGGCCTTTGGCGCCATGGGCATTCCCATGCTGGTCGGCGGACAGGTCACCGGCCTGGATCCGTTCAAGATCGGTCAGATGGCCGGGCGTCAATTGCCCCTGCTGTCGGTGTTCGTGCCGTTCTGGATCGTCATGATCATGGACGGCTGGAAGGGCATCCGCGAGACTTGGCCGGCTATCCTGGTCGCCGGCGTCAGCTTCGCCGCAACCCAGTATTTCACCTCGAACTTCATCGGCCCCGAGCTGCCCGACATCACCTCGGCGCTGGTCAGTCTGGTCAGCTTGACGGTGTTCCTCAAGTTCTGGAAGCCCAAGGCGATCTTCCGCTTCCATAAAGAGGAAGCCGAGTTGGAGAAGCATTCGCACGACTACAGCCTGGGTCAGGTTGTCAAGGCGTGGTCGCCGTTCCTGATCCTGACCGTCGTCGTCACCATCTGGAGCCTGAAGCCGTTCAAGGCGCTGTTCGCCAAGGACGGGGCGCTGTACGGCACGGTGTTCAACTTCCCGGTGCCAAATCTGGACAAGCTGGTCATCAAGGTGGCTCCCATCGTCACCGCGCCCAAGGCCTTCGACGCCGTCTATAAGCTGGATCTGCTGGCCGCCACCGGCACGGCGATCCTGCTGTCGGCGATCATCTCGATCATCATCCTGGGCATGCGCCCCGCCGCCGCCCTGCGTACCTTCAAGGAAACGGTGTGGGAGCTGAAGCGCCCGATCTATTCCATCGGCATGGTGCTGGCCTTCGCCTTCATCGCAAATTATTCGGGGCTATCCTCGACCCTGGCACTGCTGCTGGCCGGAACCGGAGCGGCGTTCCCGCTGTTCTCGCCGCTGCTGGGCTGGCTGGGAGTGTTCCTCACGGGGTCGGACACGTCGAGCAACGCGCTGTTTTGCAACCTGCAAGCCACCACCGCCCACCAGATCGGCGTTCACGATGTCTTACTGGTGGCGGCCAACACCACCGGCGGCGTCACCGGTAAAATGATTTCGCCGCAATCCATCGCCGTCGCCTGTGCGGCGGTCGGTCTGGTCGGCAAGGAATCGGACCTGTTCCGCTTCACCTTGAAGCACAGCCTGTTCTTCGTCACCATCATCGGCGTGATCACGTATCTCCAGGCGCATATCCTGGCGTGGATGGTGCCGTAAGGGGCACAAGCATCGGCCAATAAAAAAGGGGGGAAGCCGGACTGGCTTCCCCCCTTTCATTTTGTGTCGCAGAGAGTGAAGCCCAGCCTATCCCAGCACCACCAACAGATCCTTGGTCTCGACCTGCATGCCCGGCGTCACGGCGACCTTGACCACCGTTCCGGCGCGGTCGGCGCGGACGGCGGTTTCCATTTTCATGGCTTCCAGATCGACCAGGATGTCGCCCTTTTCC
>DATGZW010000595.1:0-3179 GCA_035297005.1 Patescibacteria group bacterium | reverse complement strand
TGGCGGTGCCCATGACGTCGGGAGTGATCCCCGCCCATTCATGGGCATAGAGCTTGCCGGTACGGCCGTTGCCGGTCTGCACTTCGTCCAGGCCCAGCAGGATGCCGAACTCGTCGGCGGTGGCGCGCAGGCCCTTCAGATACTCGGTGGTGGCCGAGCGGATGCCGCCTTCGCCCTGGATCGGTTCGACCAGGATGCCGGCGGTGTGCGGGCCGATGGCGGCGCGCAGTTCGTTCAGATTGCCGAAAGCGACGCGGTCGAAGCCTTCGGTGATCGGCGAGAAGCCCTTGAGGTGCTTTTCCTGACCGCCAGCGGCCAGGGTCGCCAATGTACGGCCGTGAAAGGCGCCCTCGGCGACGATGACCCGGTTGCGCTCGGGATGGCCGGTCTCATACTGATACTTGCGCATCAGCTTGATCACGCCCTCCATCGCCTCGGCGCCGGAATTGCAGAAGAACACGGTGTCGGCAAAGCTGTTGGCGATCAACCGCTTGGCCACCGTTTCCTGACCGGGAACGCGATAGAGGTTGGAGCAATGCCACAGCTTCTCGGCCTGCGCCTTCAGCGCCGCGACCAAATGCGGATGAGCATGCCCCAGGGCGTTGACCGCCACACCGGACCCAAAGTCGAGGAATCGTCGCCCATCCGTCGCGGTGAGGTACACCCCTTCGCCCTTCTCGAACGAGACATTGGCGCGCGCATAGGTAGGCATGACGGTGGAAATCACGGAATACTCTCCCGAACGCTGACTGAAAGCGGCTCTCAAGGCCGCGGGCGCAAAAGGAAAGCGGCAGAATATCCCCGTAGTTTCGGCTGATGTCAATGCTTTGGCGGGATTCAATGGAAAACTTCCATCCAGCCTTCAACCGAAAGCCGGTTTTGCCTAAGGGATAGGCAACGCCGGCTTGGGATGGCTTCTCCTCACGCCTTCAGCTTATACCCCGTCTTAAACATCCGGTACGCGACCCAGGCCAGCGCCAGATCGGTGACGGCCACCACCGTCGCGCCCACCCACAGCGAGCCGTCGGCATGGCCGATGAAGCCATAGCGGAAGCCGTCGATCATGTAGAAGAACGGGTTGGCGAAGGCGATTTGGCGGAAGCCGTCGGGCAGGCGTTCGACGGTGTAGAAGGTGCCGGAGAGGAACGACAGCGGCGTCACGATGAAGTTGGTCACCGCTGCCATATGGTCGAACTTGTCGGCCCAGATGCCGCCGACCATGCCCAGCAGCGACAGCATCAGCGACGCCATCACCGCGTGATAGACCACCAGCAGCGGCGCATACATCGTCATCGGCACGAACAGCGCCATTACTGCCGTCACCGCCACACCGACCACCAGCCCGCGCGCCACGCCGCCGGCGGCGAAGGCCAGGGTTTGCTCCAGCGCCGAGAGCGGCGGCATCAGCACATCGACGATGTTGCCCTGGACTTTGGAGATGATCAGCGACGACGAAGTGTTGGCAAAGGCGTTCTGCGCCATCGCCATCATGATCAGGCCGGGGGCGAGGAATTCTGCGAAGGGCACCCCCGCGACGTTGACCGAGGCGCGGCCAATGGCCAGCGCGAATACCGCCAGAAACAGCAGCGTGGTCACCACCGGGGCGATGATGGTCTGGAAATAGACCTTCAAGAAGCGGCGGATTTCCTTGGCGGTCAGTGTCCACAGGCCAAGCCAGTTGACGGCGCCAAGGCGGCGGGGGGCGAGCGGGGAGGGATCGAAGTGGGTCATGTCGCCGGGAAATTTGCGCTATGCTGGCCGTATGAGCAAGCCCCGTCCGCCTCGCCGCATCAGCAAAAGCTATCTTGAGAACGTTTCCCTGTATTACCTGGAGCGGTTCTCCTCCTCGGCCGAGAACCTGCGCCGGGTGCTGCTGCGCCGGGTCGAACGCGCCGCCCGCTTCCATGACGACGATCCCGCCGAGGGTGTGGCTCTGGTCGCGGACCTGATCGAGCGCTATCAGCGCAGCGGCTTGCTCGACGATAAACAATATGCCGGGGCCAAGACCCGCAGCCTGCACCGGCGCGGCGCTTCGACGCGGGCGATCCGCCAGCAATTGTCGGCGCGCGGCATCGAGCCCGACACCATCGATGCGGTGTTGACCGAATTGACCGACGACGCCCAAGGAGAACCCGACCTTGCCGCCGCCCATGCCTATGCCCGCCGCCGCCGGTTGGGGCCGTATCGGGTGGCCGAGGCGGAGGAGGGCGCGCGCGACCGCGATCTGGCGGCACTGGGCCGCGCCGGCTTCTCGTGGGAGGTCGCCCGCGCCGTCATCGATGGCGAGCGGGAATAGGGCGGACCTAGGTTCTCTTTGATTTCGCCAGGGCTTGCGGCTACTACTACGGTCAACCCTGAAACCACTGGTGTCTTGAGCGATGGCTAGCGAGACGTCCCTGGACAATTTGCGCCAGGAAATCGACCGGATCGACGACGAATTGCATGATCTGCTGATGCGGCGCGGACGCATCGCCGAGCAGATTGGCGCGGTCAAGGACAACGGCTCGCAGGTGGTGCTGAGGCCGGGGCGCGAGGCCGAGATCCTGCGCCGCATGATCGCCCGCCACCAGGGGCGTTTCCCCAAGACCACCTTGATCCGCATCTGGCGCGAATTGATCGGCGGCATGGTCGGCCTGCAAGGGCCGGTGTCGGTGGCCGTCTATATGCCCGAACGCGGTACTGGGTATCTGGAACTGGCGCGCGATCATTACGGCGCTTATACGCCGATGACGGCGCTGCGTTCGCCCGGGCAGGTGGTGCGCGCGGTTGCCGAAGGCAGCGCCACCGTCGGCGTCATGCCGATGCCCGACCGCGAGGATATCGAGCCCTGGTGGATCAGCTTGATGGGCGACAGCGCCGACATGCCGCGCATCATTTCGCGCCTGCCCTTCGCCGGTCCCGGCGCGGGGCGTGGCGACGGCATCGAGGCGCTGGCCATTGGCCGCCTGAGCCCCGAAGCGACCGGCTACGACCGTTCGTGGCTGGCGATGGAAACGACTCCCGATATCAGCCGCGCCCGCCTGCGTTCGGTACTGGGCGCTGCCGGGTTGGAGCCGACGCTGCTGGCCGCCACGCAGCGGTCCGAGGACAATTGGCTGCATCTGGTCGAAATCTCCGGCGCCATCACCGCTGACGACCGCCGCATCACCCGGCTGGTCGAACGCAAGCAGCCGGTCATC
>DATGZW010000594.1:0-5849 GCA_035297005.1 Patescibacteria group bacterium | reverse complement strand
GGAAAAGGGCGACATCCTGGTCGATCTGGAAGCCATGAAAATGGAAACCGCCGTCCGCGCCGACCGCGCCGGAACGGTGGTCAAGGTCGCCGTGACGCCGGGCATGCAGGTCGAGACCAAGGATCTGTTGGTGGTGCTGGGGTAGGGCCGGCGGGCGGGGCTGCGGCCCCGCCGGTGCGGCCCCGCCGTCACGTCTTCAACGGCGCCATTTCCATGATGCGGGTCATGGTCGATAGCGTCTTGTCCATGTGTTCCTCGGTGAGCCGGCACGCCAGATCGGCGTCGCGGGCCAAGGTGGCGTCCATGATGCCTTTGTGTTCGGCATGCACATCCCGCCGCTCAGTCTGCCAGACCAGCGAGAACCGGCGGTAGCGCTCCGACTGGTAATACAGGATCTGCCGGAAGTGCAGAGTCCAGCGGGACGAGCAGGCGGCAATCAGGGCCTGATGGAACTCGCTGTTCCGATCCTCCCAACTGTCGGCGACCAATTCCGGTTCGCTGGCCAGTTTTTCTTCGACGCGGCTCAGGCGATGGAACGCGGCGACGATGCCGCCTTCCCATTGATCGTCGCCATTCTCGATGGATTCCCTCAGCGCCAACGTCTCCAGCATCTTGCGCATGCGGGTGACGTCCTTCAGGTCGTCCAGCGAAATGGGAGCGACTTTGAAGCCGCGTTGCTCTTCCGAGATGACCAGGGCGTCGGCAACCAAAAGGGTCAGGGCCTCGCGCAGGGTGCTTGAGCCGATCTCGTAGCCGGCGCGCAAATGCTCGATGCGCAGCTTGCTCCCTGGGGCCAGCGCGCCGCTGATGATGTCCTTGCGCAGGCGCTGATAGGCGTATTCGATCAGCGTTTTCGTGCCTTTGGAGGGTTTTCCGCCCTCCTGGGCGTCTATCTTTATGGTTGTTCCGTCCATACTTCGCGTCTCCAAAAGCGGTTAGGACAGCGCCGATTTTAACGCATGCCATAGGTTATGCGAGGACAATCGCTTGTGCGTCGCAACATATGATGATCGTAAAAATATCGATATTTTTATTGACGGCTGTCGTCGAAAGATGCTGATATCCGCATGCCAGCCATGCAGGTGCGGCGGGACCGGGGGACGCCCCCCCAGCCCCGCAAAGCCAAAACCAGAAATGGGCTGCCAGGGAGATTGTCATGCTGTTGTCAGACGTCACGCAGCCCACGGCCAACGACGCGGTGACCGCACAGGGTTGCCTGTCCGCCAGCCCGGAGGCGCCAGTTTCCAGCGCGGTTTTCACCATCACTGTTTCGGAGGCAGGACTGTCGGTGCGATGCCCCGATGGCGCCAGCGTGCTGGATGCTTTCGAGCGGCACCGCAATTCATTGGTGTTTGGCGTCGCAAGCCCGGTGACGGTCGGCTGCCGGCGCGGCGGATGCGGGATCTGCAAAGTGCGCATCACCGCCGGCACCTACAAAACCTCGGCGATGAGCCGGACGCATGTCTCGGAAACCGAGGAAGCGGCAGGGCTCGTGCTGGCCTGCCGGGTCTATCCCCACTCCAACCTGGTTCTTGAAGCGGTTCCCGTCTGTCCAAGACGGCTTAAATAAACCAATAAACGTTCAAATATGGGAGGCCTTAATGGCTATTACTGGTGTGCTGCGTCCTGGGTTCATTCAGTTGCGCGTTCTGGAAATGGATGCGGCGGTTGTTCATTATGTCGACCGCATCGGCCTTAACATGGTCGGCACGGGGCCGGATGGCCGCGTCTATCTGAAGGCCCGCGACGAGTTCGATCACCACTCCGTGGTTCTGCGCAAGGCCGACCATGCCGGTCTCGACATCTTCGCCTTCAAGGTGGAAAGCGACGATGTCCTGACCTCGCTCACCGCGCGCGTCGAAGCCTTTGGCCTCAAGACCGACGCCGTTCCGGCCGGCGAGCAGCCGGGCCTGGGCCGCCGCGTCGGCTTCGTCATTCCCTCGGGGCATCGCATCGAGCTTTATGCTCATGCCGATTTGGCCGAACAGCGCCCCTCCACCCTGAACCCGGATGTCTGGGAAGACGAACCCCATGGCATGCAGGCCCGCCGCTTCGATCACGGTCTGCTCTATGGACCGAACATCGGCGAAGTCGAAAAGTTCTTCTGCGAGGTTCTGGACTTTTCGGTCACCGAACGCGTCGATCTGCCCGAGACCGGTACTTTGGCCATCTGGCTGACCTGCGGCATCAAGGCGCACGACATCGCGTTTGTGAACCATCCCGAACCCGGCAAGTTCCACCACGTCGCCTTCGAGTTGGAAAACTGGAACGACATCGGCAAGGCCGCCGACATCATCACCCGCTATGGCATCTCCATCGATATCGGGCCGACCCGCCACGGGATCACGCGCGGCCAGACCATCTATTTCTTCGATCCCTCGGGCAACCGCACGGAAACCTATTGCGGCGGCATCACCTACTATCCGGACAACCCGGTCCGCGTGTGGGACGACAAGGAACTCGGCAAGGGTATTTTCTACTACGAGCGCGCCCTGAATGATCGTTTCCTGACGGTTGTGACCTAAGACCATGCTGACCTGCATCAGACAGGACAGCATTTCGACCGAGGCCGCCCTGGCCGCCGTGCAAGCGGCGGTCGGGAAGGGCGCGGAGATCGGATGCGCGGTCAATGCCGCGGTGGTCGATGTCGGCGGCAACCTTATCGCCTTTCTGCGGGCCAACGGAGCGTTCCTGCATTCCATCGGCATCGCTCAGGACAAGGCGTACACCGCTGTCAGCTTCGGTCTTCCAACGGCCCAGTTGTACGACCTGATCAAGGACAATCCGGCTTTGCGCGACGGCATCACGCAGCGCGATCGGTTCGTCGCCTTCGCCGGCGGCTTCCCCATCGTGGTGGACGGAAAAATCGTCGGGGGAATCGGCGTCTCCGGCGCCTCCGAGGAACAAGATTGCGCATGCGCCCAGGCGGGTTTGGCCGCCATTGGTTTAAAGTAAAGGGAGAAGAGAGGATGACTAGCAAAATCGAGAGGCTGCACGCCGCCAGCGCGAGCCAGGCGAAGCAGACGCTTCAGTTCATCGGCGGGCAGTTTATCCCGGGCACCTCGGGGAAGACCTTCGAGAACCGCTCGCCCGAGACCGGCGCTTTGGTCAGCGTCGTCCACGAAGCGTCGCAGTCCGACGTCGATCTTGCGGTGAAAGCGGCGCGTCAGGCGCTGTCCGGCGAATGGGGGCGGATGACGGTCGCCAAGCGGTGCGAACTGCTGCACGCGGTCGCCGACGGCATCACCCGCCGCTTCGACGAATTTCTGGAAGCCGAGATCGCCGACACCGGTAAGCCCCGCTCCCTCGCCTCTCATCTCGACATCCCGCGCGGCGCGGCGAACTTCAAGATCTTCGCCGACGTGGTCAAGAACGTCTCCTCCGAATTCTTCCAGATGGATACGCCCGACGGCGGCACCGCCATCAATTACGCCCTGCGGGTGCCGAAAGGCGTGGTCGCGGTGGTGTGCCCGTGGAACCTGCCGTTGCTGCTGATGACCTGGAAGGTCGGCCCGGCTTTGGCCTGCGGCAATGTGGTGATCGTCAAACCCTCCGAGGAAACCCCCTCGACGGCGACCTTGCTCGGCGAGATCATGAACGAGGTCGGCATTCCCCCCGGCGTCTATAACGTGGTCCACGGCTTCGGTCCGCAGTCGGCCGGTGAATTCCTCACCACCCATCCGGGCGTTAACGCCATCACCTTCACTGGCGAGACGCGGACCGGCGAGGCCATCATGCGCGCCGCCGCCACCGGTATCCGCGCCGCTTCGATGGAGCTTGGCGGCAAGAACCCGGCCATCGTCTTTGCCGACAGCGACATGGACAAGGCCATCGAAGGCACGATGCGCTCGGCCTTCGCCAATAGCGGCCAAGTCTGCCTGGGCACCGAACGCGTCTATGTCGAGCGCCCCATCTTCGACGAATTTGTCCGCCGCCTGAAGGCTGGCGCCGAAGGTTTGAAAATCGGCCCGTCGAATGACCCGAAGACCAATATGGGGCCGCTGATCAGCCAGGAGCATCGCCAGAAGGTGCTGTCCTACTACAAGAAGGCGGTCGAGGACGGCGCGACCGTGGTCACCGGCGGCGGCATTCCCGACATGCCGGGCGACCTGGCCAACGGCGCTTGGGTGCAGCCGACCATCTGGACCGGCCTGCCGGAAACCGCCGCCGTGGTGCGCGAGGAAATCTTCGGCCCCTGCTGCCACATCACCCCCTTCGACAGCGAAGACGAAGTTGTCGGCCTCGCCAACGCCACCCCTTATGGCCTGGCCTGCTCGGTGTGGACCAGCGATGTCAGCCGTGCCCATCGCATGGCCGGGCGGATCGAAGCCGGTCTGGTGTGGGTGAATTCGTGGTTCCTGCGCGATTTGCGCACGCCCTTTGGCGGCACCAAACAATCGGGCATCGGCCGTGAGGGCGGCGTCCATTCGCTGGAGTTCTACACCGAACTCCGCAACGTCTGCATCAAGCTCTGAGGGCCGCCATGAACACGCAATTCAATCAAGCGCTGGCGGAAAACACCGCCAACCGGCTCGACGAGGCCTGGCGCAACCGCGCGCCGATCCCGCCGGTGCGCGAGCTTTTCGCCGAGGGCGCGGTGGATGCCGCCTATGCCGTTCAGGAGCTGAACACGCTGCGGGCGCAACGGCAGGGCCGGCGGCTGGTGGGCCGTAAGATCGGCCTGACCTCCAAGGCGGTGCAGCGTCAGTTGGGCGTCGATCAGCCCGATTACGGCATGCTGTTCGACGACATGGCCGTGCCCGACGGCTGGGAAATCTCGCGCAATCAGCTCATTCAGCCGAAGGCCGAAGCCGAGGTGGCGTTCGTGCTGGGGCGTGATCTGACCGACGAGCATCTGACCATCGCCGACGTGATCCGCGCCGTCGACTGCGCCTTGCCGGCCATCGAGATCGTCGATTCGCGCATCACCGATTGGAAGATCGGCATCGTCGATACCATCGCCGACAACGCCTCGTCCGGCCTCTATGTGCTGGGCAATCAGCCCAAGCGGCTGGCCGATATCGACCTACGGCTGTGCGGCATGGTGCTGGAATGCCGGGGCGAGCCGGTGTCGACCGGCGTCGGCGCCGCCTGCCTGGGCAATCCCCTCAACGCCATGTGGTGGCTGGCCCGCACCATGGCCCGCGCCGGCCGTCCGCTGCAGGCGGGCGATACCGTGCTGTCCGGCGCGCTGGGTCCGATGGTCGCGGTGCAATGGGGCGAAGTGATGGAAGCGCGCATCGCCGGACTGGGGTCCGTCCGCGCCGCTTTCTCCAAGGAGTAACAACAATGACCAAGGCGAAAGTCGCCATTCTTGGATCGGGCAATATCGGCACCGATTTGATGATCAAGATCATGCGCAATTCCAAGCATCTGGAAATGGGCGTGATGGTGGGCGTGGACGAAGCCTCGGACGGCCTGGCCCGCGCCAAGCGCATGGGCGTGGCCATTACCGCCGGTGGGATTGACGGGCTGATCGCCATGCCGGAATGGCCGGATATCAAGGTGGTGTTCGATGCCACCTCGGCCTATGCGCATCAGCGTCACCATGATATCTGCATGGCCGCCGGCAAGCAGATGATCGACCTGACGCCGGCCGCCATCGGCCCCCATACCGTGCCGGTGGTCAATCTGGACAGCAATCTCGATCTGACCAACGTCAACATGGTGACCTGCGGTGGGCAGGCGACCATTCCCATGGTCTATGCGGTGCGCCGCGTCTCCACGGCGGTGCCCTATGCCGAGATCGTCGCCTCGGTGTCGAGCCGCTCGGCGGGGCCGGGCACGCGGGCCAATATCGACGAGTTCACCGAAACCACGGCGCGGGCCATCGAGACCGTCGGCGGCGC
>DATGZW010000593.1:0-3524 GCA_035297005.1 Patescibacteria group bacterium | reverse complement strand
TCGCTCGCGGTACTCGGCGGGGATGCCGATGCCGTTGTCGGTGAGCGACAGCACCACCTCGCCGTCCTTGGTTTCGCCGGCGACCCACAGGCGCGGCGGCCGGTCGGGGCGGCAATAGTCCAGAGCGTTGTCGAGCAAGGCGCGGAACACGTCGGTCAACTGGTCCTTGGCGATCCATACCGGCGGCAGGGCGCCCTGGTTCACCTCGGCCCCGCTGGCGACGATCTTGTCGGAAACTTGGGCACAGGCGGCACTGAATGCCTCGATGGCCGAACAGGGGGCGCTGGGGGGAGGAAGCTGGTGGACCGATAAATAAAGCAAGACATCGTGCAGCATGGCGCGCAGCCGGGTCGCGCCGTCCATGATTTGCGCCAGCGAGACCTCGGCGGAATCGTTCAGCGGCTTGGGCAAGGCCCGTTGCAGCATCTGGGCAAAGGTGAACTGGCGGCGCACCGGCTCCTGAAGGTGATGCGCCAGGATTTCCAGGAAGCGGTTCAATTCGGCTTCCAGGACGTGGTTTTGATTGCGCAGCCAGTCGCGCGCCCGCTTCATGTCCAAATGGTTGTGCACCCGCGCCAGCACGATGGCTGGCCGCACCGGCTTGGTGATGTAGTCCACGGCGCCCAGTTCCAAGCCGCGCTGTTCATCCTCGGCGGCATTCAGGGCGGTTACGAAGATCACCGGGATATCCTGCGTCTGCGGATTGGCGCGTAGCCGGCGCAGGCATTCATAGCCGTCCATTTCCGGCATCATCACGTCGAGCAGGATCAAATCTGGCTTGGGGGCGGATGACGCCACCTCCAGCGCTCGCTCGCCCGAATTGGCGGCCCGCACCACATAGGACGATTGCAACAGCGCCCCCAGGACCAGCAGGTTCTCTGGGGTATCGTCGACAACCAAAACTGTCGCGCGAGGACGGTTTGTCGTCATGCCGCGCTACTCCATTAAAGAGCCGGGGAATTGTCTGATCGACATCCCTCGGATGGGTTGCCCCCAACCCTTAGTGAACATTTTAAAGCCATAATAAGCTAAGCTGGGGTATTCCAACAGTGGTGTTATGCCTTATTTAGTAGATCCGCCGACCGCTTGCGGCTGTGATGATCGAGATAGTCAGTGCGAGACGGCAAGCGGAATATTGTGTTATAATAACCTTGCAAGGGCGGGAACTCGGATTTTTAGGTGAGCCCGATGAATATCTCCGGCATCACAGGCGTAGGCACATCGTTCGGTACGACGGCATCGGCAGTCGGGTCGAGCACCTCTGTGTCCTGGTCGAAATCCACCAACTCGGCGTCGTCGTCGGCTTCGACCTCCGCGTCGTCGTCGTTGAATGCACCCTACTACCCCAGCCCGGTCTACACGATCGACCCGACCAACGGGGCATTCGTGCAGGAATGGCGGAACTGCACGACTGGCGCGGAATTGTACCAGTCGCCGAATCGGGCCTCGCTGCTGTACGGCAAGGCGCAGGATTTGGGGGCCAGCGCGTCGTCGGCGACGCAATCCTCGGCGCGGAATTCGTTCTCGTCGTCGGGATTCGGGCAGTACGGCACCCAGAAGGGAAGCAGCGTTTCGCTGTTCGCTTCACCCGCTTTTCAGCTCGCGCTGGCGGTCGTCGAGGCGTTGGACAAAGCCGCCAGCAGGGCGGAGGTCGCGCTGCTGTTGCTCGACCCCGAGTTCCCCTGCAATGCCGCCAACAGGGCAGAGGTGGTGCTGCTGCTCGACCCGGAATTTCCTTCCAAAGCCGCCAACAGGGAAGATGTGGTGCTGCCGCTCGACCCGGAATTTCCTTCCAAAGCCGCCAGCAGGGAAGAAGTGGTGCTGCTGTTCGACCCCGAGTTCCCCTCCAAGGCCGCCAACAGGGAAGAGGTGGTGCTGCCGCTGGCGTTCGATGCCGCGCTGCCGCCCAGTAGCGAGCTCAACGACGACGATGAATTTTGGCTTGTCCCCGATCCGTTCAGATAGCTGAGTAACGACGACGTTTGGGTCAGCGAGTTGGCCAGGGTTTGCATCTCGGACTTGATTTGCGCCGCCGTGCCACCGCTGCCCGACAGCAGATTCTGGACCGCCGTCGAAACCTTGTCGAGGGTGGCGCGGGTGCCGGTGGGATCGCTGATATAGGCCTGTTGCAGGGTGCTTTGGTTGATCGCCAAGGTGCCATCGGATTGGGTGGTGATGCCGATGGCGGCCAGATTGCTGCCGCCGGAGGTGGTCAGGGCTTGACTCAGCGCCTTGCTCAGTGAGCCGGCGACACCGGTGTCGCCCGATAATTGGCCGCCGCTGCCGGTCAATTGGCTCAGGCTGGCCACGAGCGAATTGACGCTGCTGACCAGGGTTTGCGCGGCGCCGTTGGCCGTTGACAGGCCAAACGGCACGCTGACCGTCATCGAACCGGTCGCGGTCAAATTAGCGGTCGCTCCCTGTCCGATGCTGACGCCGGTGTTGGTCGCGCTGGTCTGGGTGGCGCCGCCGTTCACGCTGTATTGGGCGTCGGATGAGCTTTGCGTCAATTGCAGGCTGGAGGCCAAGCTGGCGATGCCGCCGATCTGGAAGCCGGCGGCGGATCCGCTCTGGCCGGTCAGTTGCAGGCTGCTGCTGCCGTTGCTGGCCTGGACCACCGAGGCGGTGATGCCGGTGCCGGCGCCGTTGATGGCGCTGGCGATGCCGTTCAGCGAGCCGTCGGTGACGGTTACGTTGACGGCGCTACGCGAGGGAGTGAACGTGCTGCCATCGGCGGAATAATTGCCGGCCTGAATGGTCAGTGTGCCGGTGCCGAAGACGTTTGTGCTGGCGCTGGGATAGCTCTGGCTGGCCGTTGTCTGGGCCTGAGCCAACTGAGTGACGTTGACCGCGTAGTTCTGTTGCAACCCGGTTCCATCGCCCAAGGTCGCCGTTACCGCCGGATTGGCTTGGTCCATGCCGGCCAGCGCCTGATCCGCCTGGTTGATCATCGTTCCCAGTGAGCTGTAGCCCATCAGCGAGGTGTCGGCTTGCGACTGGCCCAGCGACAGTGAATAGGCCGAGTTGGCGGTTGAGGTGCTGGAACTGGAGGAAGACTGTGATGCCGTGGTCTGCGCCGCCTGCTGAAGCTGCTTGAGCAACGTGGACAGCTGCGACGAGGAATTGATGCCGGTGATGGTCATGGGCGTACACTTTCGGCAGCGACGGCAAAATCACGTCGGACACTACGACTGCATGAGGATTGCAAATTGCGTGCCGTGCCAATCGGGTGTGCGCAAGCGAAAGGCGGGTTGCCCCGCCTTTCGGTCTGCGGATCAGGCCAGAATATTCAACGCACTGGCCGCACTGGAGTCACTGCTCGCCGCCGCCGTACCGGTGGAAGCCGACGACGCGCTGCTGCTGCTGCTCGACGACGACGCCGAGGCGGCTTCGGTGTGGTGGTGATGGTGGTGGTGATGTCCCTCGACCGCCTGGGGGGTGGCCGTGCTGGCCGTGCTAGCCGTGCTGGCGGACGTGCCCTGCTGAGCCGCCGCCTGCTGCTGAGCCGCCGCCTGCTGCTGCTG
>DATGZW010000592.1:0-6920 GCA_035297005.1 Patescibacteria group bacterium | reverse complement strand
CGAAGCCAACCACCTTGGGATGGCGAGCCATGTCGATCAGGCGCAGGGCGTCGATCTCCGGCTCGCGGTCAGCCTCGTGCGGATGGATGCCGACGGTGCAATAAACGTTGTCGTAGCGCTCGGCTACAGCCAGCACCTTGTCGAAGCTGCTCAGCCGGGTGCCGATGGTCAGCATCGTGCCAACCCCGGCGGCGGCGGCACGCTCCAGAACGCCATCCAGATCGGCGGCAAAGTCCTCGTAGTCGAGGTGGCAATGGCTGTCGACGAGGGTCACGGTGCCGTCTCCTCCGGATCGACGAAGCGTGGGAACACGCCTTCAGGCTTGGGCAGCGGCGTGCCCGGCACCAAGCGCTCGCCATAGCTGGCAAAGCTGCGCTGGTCGGCGGGCACCGCCAGCTGGTCGAGCATGCGGGCCATCGAGTCCGGCATCACCGGTTGCAGAATCATGGCCAACTGGCGGATCACGTCGGCCAGCACATACAGCACCGTGCGCATGCGTGCGGGGTCGGTCTTTTTCAGCCCCCAAGGCGCTTGGCGGTCGACATAGCCGTTGCCGGCGCGCACCACCAGCCAAATGGTCTCTAGCGCCTCGTGGAACAGCTGGCGATCCAGGCTGTCGCGCAGGCGCGGCAGCAGGTCGGCGGCGGCGTCCAGCAATTCGCGGTCTTCGGCGGAAAACTCGCCCGGTTCAGGCACTTGCGCGTCGGCGTTCTTGTTGACCATCGACAGCGAGCGCTGCGCCAGATTGCCGAAATCATTGGCCAGCTCGCTGTTCATGCGGTTGACCATGGCCCGGTGGGAAAAGTCGCCGTCATTGCCGAACGGCACTTCGCGCAGCAGGAAAAACCGCACTTGATCAAGGCCATAGCGCTCGACCAAGCCGATCGGGTCGATGACGTTGCCGGTCGATTTCGATATCTTCTGGCCTTCGTTTGTCCACCAGCCATGAGCGAAAACGCGCTTCGGCGGCTCCAGGCCGGCGGCCAGCAGGAAGGCAGGCCAATAGACGGCGTGGAAGCGCAGGATGTCCTTGCCAACCATGTGCAGGTCGGCCGGCCAGAACTTGGCGTAATCGCCGCCGGCATCGGGGTAGCCGAGGGCGGTGATATAGTTGGTCAGGGCGTCGAGCCACACATACATGATATGGGCCGGATCATTGGGCACCGGCACGCCCCAGGTGAAGCTGGTGCGCGACACCGACAGATCTTGCAGCCCCCCCTTGACGAAGCTGATCACCTCGTTGCGGCGCGACTGCGGGGCAATAAAATCCGGGTGTTCATCGTAATAGGCCAGCAGGCGGTCTTGCCATGCCGACAGGCGGAAGAAATAACTCGGCTCTTCGACCCATTCAACGGGCGCGCCGGTGGGGGCGATCTTGCTGCCGTTGGGACCGTCCTTCAACTCGTCGGCGCCCCAGAAGGCTTCGTCGCGCACCGAATACCAGCCGGCATAGCTGCCCAGATAGATGTCGCCGCGCGTGATCAACTCGTTCCACAAGGCTTGGCAGGCGGCGATATGGCGCGGTTCGGTGGTGCGGATGAAGTCGTCGTTCGAAAAGCCCATGAACGCCGCCAGTTCGCGGAACTTCTTCGACACTCCATCGGTGAAGGTCTGCGGATCGATCCCGGCCTTTTCCGCTGATTTCTCGACCTTCTGGCCGTGTTCGTCGGTGCCCGTCAGGAACTTGACGTCAAAGCCGTCCAACCGCTTGAAGCGGGCCAGCACGTCGCAGGCCAGCGAGGTATAGGCATGGCCGATATGCGGGCTGTCGTTGACGTAATAGATGGGCGTGGTGAGGTAGTAGCGGCGCGGCCCCGTCATCGACGTTCTCCAGAAATACTCTTAATAGCTATCGCGCCGCACCGCCGGATCAAGGGCGGCACAGGCGTTCCAAGGCAAGAAAGGCGTTCAGCACGACCTGTTTGCGATCAAGATTGACCGCATCGGCGCGCCCGAACAAATGATTGGTTTTTTCCCACACCTCGACCCAACGATCAAGGCCGGCGGTGGCGACCAGCCGGTGTTGCAGGGCGGCCTCGCCGGCCACCACCTCGGCGGCGGCCTGTCCGCGCCCGGCATTGGCGACGGCACGGGCGATCCACCAGGTGAATAATTCGGTCACCGTGCGAAAGGAATCATCGGCGCGCGCCACCTTGTCACCAAAGGCATGCAGGGCCGGCACGTCCAAGCGCGGCAGTCCCGACAGCAAGCCAACCATCTCGCGGTAGAGTTCCAGTCCGCCCTCGGCATCGAGCGCCAAGGCCTTGCCGATGCTACCTTCCGCCAGTCCGGCGATGGCTTGGGCGTCGGAATCGGACAGATCGGGGCAACGGCGGTGCAACAGATCGACCACGGTGGCATTGGACAGCGGCTGCATCATCAGCCGGCGGCAGCGCGAGCGAATCGTCGGCAGTAAGCGTCCGGGGCTATGAGACACCAGCAACATCAAGGCATTGCGCGGTGGTTCTTCAAGTACTTTCAGAATGGCGTTGGCGCTGGAGCGGCTCATCTCGTCGGCGGCATCGACAACCACGACGCGCCAGCCGCCTTCACCGGGGGTCAGCGACATGAACGAACCGACGCCGCGCACATCATCGACGGCGATCTCGCTGCGCATCTTGGTCTTCTTGTCGTCGGTCCAGCCGCGCTCCAGCACCTTGAGATCGGCATGACCGCCCGAGGCGACGCGGCGGAACACCGGATGCTGCGGGCTGATGTCCAAGCTGTCGGGAGGTCCGCCGAACAAACCGCCGCCCTCGCCGCCTCCGGCCAGGACGAAACGGGCGATGCGATAGGCCAGAGTAGCTTTGCCGATGCCGCGCGGCCCGCAGATCAACCAGGCATGCGCCATCCGCCCGGAAATCCAAGCGTCGAGAAACGCCCGCTCGGCCGCATCATGGCCAAGAAGGTCGCAGGTCGTGCGCGGTGTCGGGGCGTCGTCGGGAATAGGAGGAGCCATGGTCGGCGCAGTCTAGGGCGGATAGGCCAAACTGGCAACCGGGCCAATCAGTTGGGTGCGACACCCAGCAACCGGGTTTCGACGGTGGACAGCACCCGC
This sequence comes from Patescibacteria group bacterium, assembly GCA_035297005.1. GTDB lineage: Bacteria > Pseudomonadota > Alphaproteobacteria > Rhodospirillales > Magnetospirillaceae > DATGZW01. The sequence goes on along the minus strand of DATGZW010000592.1, from coordinate 3,862 downwards.
GCCCGTACCTCGTCGAGGTCGCCCAAGGCCGAAATGACCGCGCAGCGCTGTGGATGGTGATGGGCGATATCGAGAAAGCCTTGGCGCAAGCGTTCGTGGAAATCACGGTTCATGCGTTCATAGCGGTCTTCGGCGCCACCCCGACCGGCGGCGCGGCTCAGGCCTTCGTCCACGGGCAGGTCGAGGATCAGCGTCAGATCCGGGGAGAAGCCGCCGACCGTCAGGCTGTAAAGCTGGTCGATGGCGTGTTCGGGCAGGCCGTGGCCATAGCCCTGATAGGCCAGGGTGGAATCGGCGAAGCGGTCGCACAGCACCCAGGTGCCTTCGGACATCGCCGGCCACACCGTGCGCACCAGATGATCGCGGCGTGCGGCGAAGTGCAGCAACGCCTCGGTCATGGCATCCCAGCGGCCCACCTCGCCTTCCACCAGCAAACGGCGGATCTGCTCGGCACCAGGCGCGCCGCCGGGTTCGCGCGTGGTCACCACGGGATAGCCGAGCCCACGCAGGGACTCGGCCAGCAGGCGGAGCTGGGTGGATTTCCCCGCCCCCTCTCCGCCTTCGAAGGTGATGAACCGACCGCGCGGCATGTTAGGCGTTCGAGCCCCACAGGATATGCTTCACAGCGGCGCCGATGCGCCCCATGAAGCCCAGCCGTTCGACATCAGCGGCGGCCAGCAGCGGAAACTCGACATTGGCGACGCCGGGGGCCGAAACCACCAAGGTGCCGACGGTGGCGCCCTTTTGGATCGGCGCGGCCAGCGGGCCGTTATAGTTGACGGTGACCTTCATGTCGTGGCGGGCGGTGCGCTGCAAGGTGAACAGCACTTCCTTGTTCACCGTCAGCGGCACCTTGGGGGCGACGCCCAGCCAGACATCGGCATCGGTGACTACGTCGCCGGGCTTGAACAGGCTGTAATCGTCGAACTCGCGGAAGGCCCATTCGATCAGGCGCTCAGATTCCTCGGCACGCGCCTTCTGCGTCGGCATGCCGTTGAGGACCATGATGACCCGGCGGTTGTCGCGCTTGACTGAACCGACTTCGCCGAAGCCGCCGTCTTCCGTGTGGCCGGTCTTAAGACCGTCGGCCCCGGCGATGTTCGCCCAGATCAACGGATTACGGTTGTCTTGCTTGATATTGTTATAGGTGAAGGTTCGCTCGGCGAAGATCGAATAGTATTCGGGGAAATCCATGATCAGGCGGCGGGCCAGAATCGACAGATCGCGGGCCGTCATCTGGTGGTTCGGGTCGGGCAGACCGCTGGCGTTGCGGAAGGTGCTCTGGGTCAGGCCGATCTCACGCGACTTTCGGGTTTCCTTTTCGGCGAAGGCATCTTCGCTGCCGGCCAAGCCCTCGGCCAGCACCGAGCAGGCGTCGTTGCCCGACTGGATAATGACGCCGCGCAACAGATCGCCGACCGAAGCCTGCGAATTCAAGGGGAGAAACATCATCGAGCCACCGCTCTTGTAATGCTTCTTCCACGCCGTTTCGCTGACCGGCAATTGGTCGGTCATCTTGAGACTGCCATCCTTCAAGCGCGAGAAGACCATATAGACGGTCATCAGCTTGGACATCGACGACGGCGTCATCAGTTCGTCGGCGTTCTTTTCCAGCAGCACCGTGCCGGTATTGAAATCGACGATGATCGCCTGACGGGCCAGGGTCTCGATGGCATCCGATTTGCCTGTCTGGCGCGCGGCCGTTTCAGCGGCGGGGTCGACCTTGTCGGCTGCGGCGGCATGAGGCGGCGGAACCGGATGAGCCTTGGCCTTGGGCTCGGCCGCCATCGCGGAGGAAAGGGAAGCCATCAGGATAACGGACGCGGCAACGGCCAGCGGCCGGCGGAGAAGGGTCGGAGACATCTTCAACATGGGTCCTCGGTTACACGGTGTTCTTGCCGTCAGCGGCGCGGATGAGCTGAATGCAGGGTGGATCAATCCACCACCAACTTGGCTTCGGGATAGCCCGAACTGATAATTTTCTCAAGCAGCGCATCAGCATCGCTGACATTCGCAATCGGTCCCAGGCGGACACGGAAGAAAGTCCCCGCCTTGGTTTGCACCTGGGAAATCGCGGTTTCGCCCATCGGCTGGAGCGCCGCGCTCAAACGGTTGGCGTTATCGTAGCGCGAGAACGCACCAGCCTGAACAAAGACCTGAGTGGGCTTGACCGGCACCTGCTTGACCGGCTGCGCCGCCAATTGGCCGAATTCCGAGACCGGAGCCGGCGGTGGTGGCGCAGCGGCGGCTTGGTTGATCGGCTTCGGCGCTTCGTGGCTACCGGGGGCGGGCAGGCTTTCGGCCATGACGCTTTCACGCGGTGCGGCGGTCACTTGCGGCGCCTCGCCCTGCCCGGCTTTCAAACGCAGAGCCAAGGCGCGGCTTTCCTCGGCCATGATCTCGACCTTGACCTTGGCGGTACCGCGGCCTTCGATACCCAGCAACTGCGCGGCGCGGCGAGACAGATCGAGCACGCGGCCATGCGCATAGGGGCCTCGATCATTGATCCGCACCACCAGCGAACGTCCGTTTTCCATATTGGTCACGCGGACGAAACACGGCATCGGTAAGGTGCGATGCGCCGCCGTGACGTCGTTCTGATCAAAGATTTCGCCGTTGGCGGTTTGTTTCCCATGGAAATCGGGACCATACCACGAAGCGATACCTGTCTCGCTGTAGTTGTAGTCCTCGGCCGGGTAATACCACACGCCAGAGATTTGATAGGGCTTGCCAATCTTATAGGTGCCACCCTTTTCCGGGCCGGACGCTTCCTTGACGGCATAGGTCGCCAGCGTGGTTTCCGAACAAGCGCCCAGGAAGGCACAACCCGCCAGTAGCACGAGTATGCGGGCACGCGGCAGGCGGCGCATCATTTAGTAGTCTCCCCACAGGGGTATGGCAGATGTGGTAGACTACTTGCTTGCGAGCCGATCAGCAAGGGTTCCTGCGGCCAAAGCGAAGAACGTCGAGTGATTCCACTTCATGAAAACACGGAAATTGTCGGTCACCAGATAGGGCTCGCCGCGTCCGATATCGTCGCCTTTGCCGGTTTCGGCGCGAATCAGCGACACCAATACGTCGCTTTTCGGTAACGGCTTGCCGCTAACCGAGCGCAGGCCGAGCCTGCTCCACGCCTTGTAGCTTTTCTTTACGTCGAGGCTGAACAGTCCGGCGTTGAGATCCTTGGGTATTCTGACCGGACGGCCCCAGCCATAACCGGGGTTCCAGCCAATCTGCGACAGGTAGTTGGCGGTCGAGGCGAACACATCGGCCTGACGGCCCCAGATGTTAGGCTTGCCCCCGCCGCTCCAATCTTGCGCGTAGCGCAGATAGGTCGATGGCATGAACTGGCACTGGCCCATGGCTCCGGCCCAGGATCCGGTCATCTGTTCGGGTGTCACCTTGCCGCTGTCGATCATCAGCAGGGCGTTGAACAGTTCGGTACGGAAATACTGGCTGCGACGGCCGTCATAGGCCAGAGTCGCCAGCGCCGGCACCACGCGGAAGCCGCCGGTCAACTGGCCGAAATTGGTTTCGATGCCCCACATGGCGGCGATCACCTGCCTTGGCACGCCATATTTTCCCGACACCGCCGACAGCAGCGCCTTGTTCTGGCCCAGCAGCTTATGACCCTGCAACAGGCGCGCCGTGGTCACCACATGCGACAGATATTGGTCGAAGGTCAGGGTGAATTCGGGCTGTTTGCGGTCCAGCTCCAGCACCCGATCAATCGGTTGGATGTCACCCAAGGCCAGATCAAGGGTGTTCTGGCTGATACCCTGCGCCCGCGCATCCACTTTGACGCCGTCGAGCCAAGTGGTAAAATCCTGCTGAGGCTCCGCCGCCGCCGGAACGATCCCCA
>DATGZW010000591.1:0-2297 GCA_035297005.1 Patescibacteria group bacterium | reverse complement strand
CCTGGATGAACGGGCGGAACAGCCGGGCAATTTGCGCCGGCGTCAGGCCGATGCCGGTGTCGGTGACGGCAAAGCGCAAGCGCACCCGGCTGTCGTCGCGCCGCTCCACGCCGACCCGTACCAGCACTTCGCCGCGCTCGGTAAACTTCACCGCATTGCCCAACAGATTGCCCAGCACCTGCCCCAGGCGCAGACTGTCGCCATCCAGATGCAACGGCACATCGGGCTCGATGAACATCAGCAGCTCAAGTCCCTTCTCCTCGGCCCGCAGCGCCGCCATGCCGGCGGTTTCGGCCAACAATTCGTCCAGACGGAACGGTGCACAGTCCAACTCCATCTTGTCGGCGTCGATCTTGGAGAAATCGAGGATGTCGTTGACGATGCCCAGCAGGCTGCGCGACGAGGCGCCCATCTTGTTCAGGTAATCGCGCTGCTTGGGCGTCAGCATGGTCTGGCCCAGCAGATGCCCCAGTCCGATGATGCCGTTCAGCGGCGTGCGCACCTCGTGGCTCATATTGGCCAGGAACAGCGACTTGGCCTGATTGGCCAATTCCTCGCGGCGGACGCTGCGCCGCGCCACCACGGTAAATACCGAAATCGCCCCGATCGCCGCCAGCACCATCAGCAGGTTGAGGAAAATACGATGCCGCCAATCGGCCAGCACCTCATCCAGAGAGATGCCGCAGCTGACCACCACCGGCAAATTGGGAATCATGCGGTAAGAAACGATGCGCCGCTGCCCGTCCACCGACGACACCGCCTCGAAGGTGTCGGCCGCCGCCGTCTTCATATGGGCGAACAGAGGGCCGTCCTTGATGTTCAGGCCGATATATTGGTCCTTCATCGGCTGGCGGAAGATCAACTCGCCATCGTCGCGATACCAATTGAGCAAGGAATTTTTGGTGACGGCAAGGAAGTTGCTGACATCCCGCGAATCACCGAATTCGATGGCGGCGACCAGAATGCCCTGCATCGAGCCGTCGGGAGCGGCGATACGGCGGCTGACGGTGAAGGCGTAGCGATGGGTGACGCGTCCCAGCACGACCGGCCCAAGATACCATTCGACGCCCTGGTCACGGTGCGGCAGGTAATAGGCGCGATCGGTGTAGTTGGCCGGCGGCGCCACCTGCGAGCGCGAGGTCATCACCAGATTGCCCTTGGCGTCGAGCAGCCACAGCGAGCCGGCTTCGGGCAGCGAAGCAGCCAGCGCCGACAGCCGCAGCCATTCACGTTCGGAGCCGACGACGGCGGCCAAGCCGACCTCCTCGACATGTTCCTGGTAGCTGCGCAACAGAATGTTGGTGGCCGGAATGGTGCGCTTGGCCCGTTCCTCCAGCAACTGCGACACCGCTTGCGTCGAGGCGCGGGCCGAGGCGATGCTGCTGTCGTAATCCGAGGTCACCAAAACGGCGAAAAGTCCCAGCACCAGCAGCATGCTGACCAGACCCAGTCCGGACACAACACTGCTGCCCCGGCCGAACGGAGCCAATCGCTGTCTGTGTTTTCGCAGAAACCCCATCCGCCTCCCCCCACTGGCGGGTGTCATCCTAATCCACTGGGCGGCGGATGGAAACCGCCGACGCTATTCCTGCAAACCCTGCATGAAACTAACGTCCATGCGCCGTGCGGCGTGAATTCAGATGGACAAAACGACGATTGCATTGACAGATACCGACGCCGAGCGACGGACAGAACCGGGAAACCTCCCGCCCAGTCTGGCGCGCACGGTGGATACACCGGAATTATCACCTCTCAAAGGTCATGAAATGATGAAGTCTTCGTGGAGCCGCATCCTGGCCGTCTTGTCCCTGCTGGCCTTGTCGGCTCCGGCCATGGCGGCCGACGCGTTGCCCCAAGGCTATCTGCCGATCGGCGAGGTCGCCCACAAGCTGATCGACAAAGGCTATGATCTGCGCGGCCTGGAGATGACGCACGGCTATTACATGGCTCTGGTTCATATCGACGGCGACATGCTGCGGACCTTGGGCGTCAACCCGCGCACCGCCGAACCGCTGCCGCCCGCCTTCATGGGCGGCAAGGACATCCCCGAGGAGTTCCGTCCCAAGGTCACCGCCGCCGAGGTGCTGAGCATCGCCGCCGCCCATGACATCAAGGATCTGGCCGCCCTGAGCCTGGACGACGACGTCTGGGTGGTCGAAGCCCGCAACGGCGGCATCCTGCGCATCGATGCGATGACCGGCCAGCCGGTTTCCGACAAGCAGTAACCGTTAAGGCGACGGGCGGCCAACCCAAGAGCACGGCGCTTGGCCGTTCGCCCGTCGCGGCCTATACTGCCA
>DATGZW010000590.1:0-17433 GCA_035297005.1 Patescibacteria group bacterium | reverse complement strand
CGGCGGTGCGCTGTTGCTGGCCTTGCTGGCGACGATCTTCCTCTATGTGTCGAAGGCAGTGTGATGAGTCTCGGCCATTTCGCCTACAGCACCGCTCATCTGATTGGCGCCACCGTGTTGATGATGGGCTTCGGCCTGCTGTATCAGCGGCGCATGACGGCGGTGATCAATACCTATTCGTTCCAGGCGATGGCGCTGGCGGCGGCGGCGGCGTGGCAGGCCTATGTCCAGAACGCCCCGCATCTGTACGCCACTGCAGCCATCGCCTTGGTGTTCAAGGGCATGCTGGTGCCCTTCGCGCTGAACTGGCTGGTTAAGCAGTTGGGCATCCACCGCACCGTCGAGACGGCGTTGGGCATCGGACCGACGATGATCGTCGGTGTCGGGCTGGTGGCGCTGTCGATCGTCCTGGTGCTGCCGGTGACCGAAAGCGCCACGGCGATGACGCGAGAGAATCTGGCGCTGGCGATGTCGGTGGTATTGCTGGGGCTGTTGATGATGATCACCCGGCGCAACGCGGTGACGCAAGTCGTCGGCTTCATGGCCCTGGAGAATGGCTTGATCCTGGCGGCGGTGGGGGCCAAGGGAATGCCGCTGGTGGTCGAAATCAGCATCGCCTTTTCGGTGCTGGTGGCGATGACGCTGTTCGGAATCTTCTTCTTCCGCATCCGCGAGCGCTTCGACACCCTGGATCTGGCCTATCTGGAAACCTTTCGCGGTGAACGCCAGTGATGGTGCAACTGCCGCCCGACTTGCTCAATCCCCTGATGTGGATTTTGGCGCTGCCGTTGTCGGGTGCTGCCTTCCTCGCCGTGGTGCCGCGCTGGCGGCAGGCGGCATGGCTCAACGTGCTGATATCGCTGGGGACTTTTCTGGCCAGTCTGGCGCTGTTCAGCCATCGGCCCGAGCCCGGCAACCTGTTGTTCATCGACGATTTCAACATCTATCTGGTGGTGCTGACGGCCTTTGTCGGTTTCACCACGGCGATGTTTTCGGCCGCCTATATCAATCGCGAGAGTAAATCCAAGCGCCTGTCGCCCAAGCATCTGCGCTTCTATCACGCGATGTATCAGGCCTTTTTGTTCACCATGCTGCTGGCCCTGACCGCCAACAATATCGGCGTCATGTGGGTGGCCGTCGAGGCGGCGACCCTGACCACCGTGCTGATGGTCAGCCTATACCGCACGCGCGAGGCCATCGAGGCGGCGTGGAAATACTTCATCCTGTGCAGCGTCGGTATCGGTCTGGCGCTGTTTGGCACCATCCTGGTCTATCTGGCGGCACAGCCGGTGATGGGCGATGGCGCTCCGGCGATGGCTTGGACCTTGATGATCAAGCGGGCCTCGCTGTTCCAGCCCGAATTGATGAGCCTGGCCTTCGCCTTCCTGCTGGTCGGCTATGGCACCAAGGTCGGCTTGGCGCCCTTGCATGCTTGGCTGCCCGACGCTCATGCCGAGGGTCCGACGCCGATTTCGGCGGTGTTGTCGGGGCTGCTGCTGAATGTCGCGCTCTATGCCATCCTGCGCTTCAAGATGCTGATGGCGGTCAATCCCCAGGCCTTGCAGCCGGGGCCGCTGATGATCGGCATGGGCTGTTCATCGATCTTCATCGCCGCCTTCATGCTGTACCGGCGCGGCGACATCAAACGCCTGTTCGCCTATAGCTCGGTCGAGCATATGGGCATCATGACCTTCGCCTTCGGCATGGGCGGCCCCCTGGCCAATTTCGCCGGGCTGCTGCATATGACCATGCACAGTCTGGTCAAATCGGCGATTTTCTTCGCCGTCGGCCTGATCACCCAGGCGACCGGGACCAAGCGTATCGCCGATATTCGTGGCCTGACCGCCAGTCAGCCGCTGCTGGGCTGGTGCTTTGTCGTCGGCGTGCTGGCCATTGCCGGCTTGCCGCCGATGGGCATTTTCATGAGTGAGTTCCTGGTGGTCAGCTCGACCTTCGAACGTAACCCGCTGCTGGCGGTGCCGGTGATGCTGGGGCTGCTGGTGACCTTCGGCGCGCTGATTCTGCGTATGACCGGCATGGCCTTCGGCGAACCCAGCCCGCTGCCCGGTCTGGACATCGGCAAACGCCCCAGCGCCTTCACCTATAGCGTCGGCATGCTGCCGATGGGGGCTCATCTGCTGCTGGCGCTGGCCGCCGGCATCTATCTGCCGGAACCTCTGGTGGTGTGGTTCCAGTCTGTCGCCAAGATGTTGGGGTAACGCAGCCATGCTGGGCAACATGACCCTGATGGAATATCTGGGCGGGAGCCGCGAGGCGGTGGCGCACCGGCCCTGGCCGCGCTACATGCTGGATGAGCGCGGCTGGCGGGACATGATCCACCAGTTGGCGGTGTCGGACTGGACCCTGCTGGGGTTGTGGTCCGACGGCACCGAGGTTTACGTGGCCTTGCGCGACGATGTCGGTCCGACCACCGCTACCGCCGTGGCCTCGCTGTTCTGCCCCGACCGCCGCTTTCCCTCGCTGTCGGCGGTGCGCCCCAGCGCCATCCGGCTGGAGCGGGCGTTGCGCGACCTGTACGGGCTGATCCCGGTGGGGCTGACCGACGAGCGGCCCTGGTTGGATCATGGCCGTTGGGGGATGACCGCGCCGCTGGCCATGGGGCGCGGCCCGGCGCCCGACGCACCCTATGACTATCCGGTGCTGCCGGTCGAAGGCGAAAACCTGCACCAGATCCCGGTCGGGCCGGTGCATGCCGGCATCATCGAGCCCGGTCATTTCCGTTTCACCTGTGCCGGCGAGACGGTAGTGCGGCTGGAGGAACGGCTTGGCTACACCCATAAGGGCATCGAAGGGCTGATCGCCGGCAAGACCATTGCCGAGGCGGCACGATTGGCCGGGCGTATCTCCGGCGACAGCACGGTCGCCTATGCCCTGGCTTTCGCCCGCGCCGTCGAGGCCGCCACCCAAGCCGAAGCGCCGCCGCGCGCCCATTGGCTACGGGCCCTGATGGCCGAATTGGAACGGGTCGCCAACCATCTGGGCGATATCGGTGGCATCTGCAACGACGCCGCCTTTGCTTACATGCTGGCCCAGTGCGGCACCCTGCGCGAACAGATTTTGCGCGCGTCCGATGTCTGCTTCGGCCATCGTTTGATGATGGACCGGGTGGTGCCGGGCGGCGTTACCGTTGATTTGACCCGCGAGGGCGCCAGCACCCTGCGCAGCCTGATCGCCGACGTGACCAAGCGCTTCAAGAAGCTGGCCAATCTCTACGACGATCTGCCCAGCTTGCAGGACCGCACCACCGGGACCGGCGTGGTGCAGACGGCGCTGGCGCATCGTTTCGGTGTCGGCGGGGTGGTCGGCCGTGCTTCGTCGCGGGCGGGAGACGCCCGCAAGGTGCCGGGCTATGCACCCTATGAGGATCTGGAGTTCGATATCCCTGTTCATGCCGAGGGCGACGTCAACGCCCGTGTCTGGGTGCGCATCGAGGAAGTGCGGGCCAGCCTGGGGCTGATTGGACAGATCCTCGAACAGATGCCGGGCGGACCATTGCATAAACCGATCCCGACACGCGGCGGCGAGGGCATGGCCTTGATCGAGGGCTTTCGCGGCGAGATCCTGCTGTGGGTGCGGCTGTCCGAGGTCGGGCGGGTGGTGCGCTGCCATGCCCGCGATCCATCGTGGTTCCAATGGCCGCTGCTGGAAGCCTGCATCGAAGGCAACATCGTCGCCGATTTCCCGCTGTGCAACAAGTCGTTCAACTGCTCCTATTCGGGGACGGATCTTTAAATGTCGCGGCTGCTGCGCCTTATCGCTCGTGACCTGCTGCGCGGCCCGCGCACCATCGACGCCCCGCCTGCCGATGCGGACGCCGTGGCCCAACTGGTGGCGCGCCTGGGCGAACGGGCACAGGCTTGCCTGGGCCGGTCGTTACGCATCCGCGTGGTTGATGCCGGGTCGTGCAACGGCTGCGAACTGGAAATCCACGCCGTCTGCAATCCCGTCTACGACATCCAGCGCTTCGGCATCGACTTCGTCGCCAGCCCGCGCCATGCCGATGTGCTGCTGGTCACCGGCCCGGTCACTACCAACATGGCCGAGGCTTTGCAGCGCACCTATGACGCCATGCCAGCGCCGAAATGGGTGGTGGCGATGGGCGATTGTGGCATCGACGGCGGTTGTTTCGCCGGCAGCTATGCCGTTCTGAACGGCGTTCACGCCGTGATCCCGGTGGATCTGACCATTCCCGGCTGCCCGCCTTCGCCGGAAAAGCTGCTGGCCGGGTTGCTGGCGCTGCTCGACATGACGGCGACCGGCACATAAGGCTCGTTGTCAGCCGGCGGTTTGCGGTTGAAGTCCCCCTCGCCCAAAATCGGGAGAGGGGGATTTAGGGGGTGAGGGAAGCCCCCGAAAGGCGTCGTGATATCAATAGCCTGCGCGCTCTGCGCGCCCCTCACCCCAACCCTCTCCCGATTTCGGGAGAGGGAGTGCCACTGTGAGCGCTGAAACGAGCGAGGCTCGCGGCTTAGAAAATGCCTTCGAGCCAGCCCTTTTGCTTGCGCACGATCTGCGGGCTGTCGCCATCGGTCGACGACTTACCCAACGAGGCGTTTTCCTGCAAGCGTTTCTGTTCCTTGGAGGCATCGACCGGCTCGCCCGGCGGCGGCTTGGTCTGCCAGAACAAAATCTGGTCGGTGAAGCTTTTGTCCGCTTCGATCATCGAGGTTGTTTCCTCGTTGACCTTGCGGCGGATGTCGGGGGGCGCGTTCGAGGCGCCGGCCATCTTCAGCAAGGACTGCTCGCCCTGGCTGCGGTCGGAAAAGGTGTTGCCGATCAGGCTGGCACTGGCCGACGGCCGTATTCCCGGCACCAGCACGCTTTTAGCCATATCGCGCGACGTGCCTTCCTGCGGGCGCGGGGCGCCGGGCATGGGCGGACGCAGCGTGTAATCGGGCGGCTGGCTGAGCGGCGCGCGCGAGACGACGGCGAATTCATCGGGGGGCGATTTGTCCCAGCCCATGGCACGACGGGCGTCGCTGCACCCGGACAGGGACAGAACGGCAAGAAGCGCGACAAACGCTGCGCGTCCGGCCTTGGTCATGTGAGGCTGAGTTTTGATCATCGTGTATTCTTATGCGAATCCCGCTTGGCAAACAAGGAGTCGAAGATGAGAAGCACCGCTCCGACGCAAATTGCCGAATCGGCGACGTTGAAGGCCGGCCACCAGTTGAACGCGCCGACATGAAAATAGAGGAAATCGACCACCGCCCCGTAGCGCAAACGGTCGATCACATTGCCCAAGGCACCGCCGACCACCAGCCCCAGGGCCAGCAATTGCAGGCGCCCGGTGGTCTGGGCCATCCAGTTGACCAGCATGGCGCCGATGACCAGCGCCAGCAAAGTGAAACCGATGGCGTTCCATGGCCCGTTGGTGTTGCCCATGCCGAAGCTGACGCCGCGGTTCCAGGTCAGCACGAAATCGACGAAGGGCAGGGCACGGATGGCGCCGAAGGCGGCGAACGGGGTCTCGGTCACGCCCGCCGGGCGCAAGGCGCTCAGCAGGCTCCATTTCGACATCTGATCGACCAGCGTCACCACGGCGGCGATGACCAGGCCGTAAGTCAGGCTTTTGCGCACCAGCGGAGACAGGCTCATGTCGCGGACTCCGCCAGGCGGCTGACCGCGTCGGCGCAGCGACCGCACAAGCCCTCATGCCCATGCGTGCCGACGTCCGGCAGAACCTTCCAGCAGCGCTGGCATTTCTCTCCCTCGGCGGCGCGGAAGGTGACGCCGATACCGGCGACGTCGGGCAGGGTGAAAGCGCCCTCGGCGGGAACGCCCAACTCCAGGGTGATGCCCGATGTGATGGCGATCTCGGCCAGATCAAGGCCGGCGAGATAGCTTGCCTGCTCGGCGGTCAAGGTCACCAGCGGGTTGGCTTGCAGGCCTGAGCCGATGCGCTTGCTGGCGCGTTCGATTTCCAAGGCTCCGGTGACGACGCGGCGCAGGTCGCGGATGACCGTCCAGCGGTCGGCCAGCGCATCGTCGCGCCAGTCGGCGGGGATGTCCGCGAACGGCTCCAGATGGATCGAGCCCTCGGTGCCGGGATGGCGGGCCAGATAGGCTTCCTCGGCGGTAAAGCACAGGAACGGGGCCAGCCAGCGAGTCAGGCAGGTGAACAGCGCATCCATCACCGTGCGGGCGGCGCGGCGGCGCGGATCGGCCGGATGATCGCAGTACAGCGAGTCCTTGCGGATGTCGAAATAGAACGCCGACAGATCGACCGTGCAGAAGGTGTGCAACTCGGTGAACAACCCGTGGAACTGGAAGTCGTGGCAGGCCTGACGCACCTTGCCGTCTAACTCGGCCAGACGATGCAGCACCCAGCGTTCCAGTTCCGGCATTTCGGCCACCGGCAGCTTTTCGGCATCGGTGAAGCCGTCGAGCGCGCCCAGCAGGTAGCGCAGGGTGTTGCGCAGGCGGCGATAGACATCGACCTGAGTCTTGATGATCTCCGGCCCGATGCGCAGATCGTCGGACGAATCCGACCCCGCCACCCATAGGCGCAGGATATCGGCGCCGTATTGCCCAACCACTTCCTGCGGCGAGACCACGTTGCCCAGCGACTTGGACATCTTGCGGCCCTCCTCGTCGAGGACGAAGCCATGTGTCAGCACCGCGTCATAGGGCGCGCGGCCACGGGTGCCGCAGCTTTCCAGCAGCGAGCTATGGAACCAGCCGCGATGCTGGTCCGAGCCTTCCAGATAGAGCGAGGCCGGCGATTGCAGATCCCAGGGACCGTTTTCCAGCACGAAGCTGTGGGTGCAGCCGGAATCAAACCACACGTCGAGAATGTCGGTGACTTGCTCGAAATCCTCGGCTTTGTAGTTGTTGCCGAGGAAAGATTGGGCCGGAGAGGAGAACCAGACATCGGCACCCTCGACCTCGACGGCGGCGGCGATGCGGTCGATCACCGACTGGTCGCGCAGGACTTCGCCGGTGGCCTTGTTGACGAACACCGTGATCGGCACGCCCCAGGCGCGCTGACGCGACACGCACCAGTCGGGGCGGCTGGCGACCATGGCATGGATACGGTTCTCGCCCTGCTCGGGCACCCAGCGGGTGCGCTTGATGGCGGCCAGCGCTTTCTCGCGCAGTTCGTTGGTGTCCATGCTGATGAACCACTGGGGCGTGGTGCGGAAAATCAGCGGAGCCTTCGAACGCCAGGAATGCGGATAGCTGTGCAGCACCTTGCCGTGATGCAGCAATCCGCCGACGGCCTTCATCGCTGCGATGACTGGCTTGGCCACCGGCGAGTAGTACTTGTCGTGCTTGCCCAGGGCCAGCACCGACTGACCGGCAAAAATCGGGACCGACGGGTAATAGGTGCCGTCCGCTTGCACGGTCTCGGGCACCGGGATGCCGTGCGTCTTGCCCAGATGCCAATCGTCCTCGCCATGGCCGGGGGCGATGTGGACGAAGCCGGTGCCGGTGTCGCTGGTGACGAAATCGCCAGGCAGCAGGGGCACCGGGAAGGCGTAGCCGCCATTGGCTTCGGGATGGGTCTTCAGCGGATGCTGGGCAATGGTGCCTGCCAGTTCGGCGCCGTTCAGGGTGGCGAGCACCGTATGCGCGGTGATCTTGGCGTCCGTCATTACTTGAGCGGCCAGATCGGCGTTGAGCACCAGCTTTTCGCCCGGCACCGCCATACTGTCGCCCGCCACCGTATCGACGCGGATGACGTGATAGGTCATCTCCGGGCCATAGGCGATGGCGCGGTTGCCCGGCATGGTCCAGGGCGTGGTGGTCCAGATGACCACCGACGCGCCCTCCAATTCGGGGCGGCTGGCGGTGACCACCGGGAACTTCACCCAGATGGTGATCGAGGCATGGTCGTGATACTCGACCTCGGCTTCGGCCAAAGCGGTCTTTTCCACCACCGACCACATCACCGGCTTGGCGCCCTTATACAGCCCGCCATTGGTGATGAACTTGCCCAACTCGCGCACAATCTGCGCCTCGGCGCGGAAGGCCATGGTGGTATAGGGATTGTCCCAATCGGCCATCACGCCCAGGCGCTTGAATTCCTCGCGCTGGATATCGATCCAGCCGGCGGCGAACTGGCGGCATTCCTGGCGGAATTCGATGGGATCGACGGCGTCTTTGTCGAGGCCGGCTGCGCGGTACTTCTCTTCGATCTTCCACTCGATGGGCAGGCCGTGGCAGTCCCAGCCGGGGACGTAATGGGCGTCCTTGCCCAGCATCTGCTGGGTGCGGTTGATCACATCCTTGAGGATCTTGTTGAGCGCGTGACCGATATGCAGATGCCCGTTGGCATAGGGAGGGCCGTCATGCAGCACGAACTTCTCGCGGTTTTTGCCCTGGGCGCGCAGTTGGCCATGCAGGTCAATCTCGTTCCAGCGGGCCAGCAGCTTGGGTTCGAGGTCGGGAAGGCCGCCCTTCATGGGGAAGTCGGTCTTGGGCAGGAAGACGGTTGCTTTGTAATCCACGCTCATAGCCTTGCTCTTCAATGTCCCTGCCGAGCCGCGAAAAAGCGGCGGGCTGCTGCGCAATCGGTTTGGATTTGGGTCTTCAGCGCGTCCAGCCCGTCGAATTTACACTCTGGGCGCAAATAATCGATCAGGGAAACGCGCAGGTGGCGCCCATACAGGTCGCCGTCGGTGTCGAACAGATGCACTTCCAGCAATTCACTGGTCTTGTCGAAGGTCGGGCGGCGACCGAAATTGGCGACTCCGGCCCACCATTCGGTGGCTCCGCCCTTGTCGATGCCGGCGCGTACCGCGTAAACCCCGGTGGCGGGGTGCAGGTATTCGGCCAGTTCGATATTGGCGGTGGGAAAGCCGAGCAAGCGGCCTCGCTGGTCGCCATGCTCGACGCGGCCTTCGATTTCCCACGGGCGGCCCAACAGGCGCGCCGCTTCTTGCGGGCGTCCGCCCTGCAAGGCTTCGCGCACGCTGGTCGAGGAATAAATCGCGCCGTCCTCGGCGCTGACCGCGCCGATGCAGGTCAGGCCGATGCCGCGTTCGGCGGCCATCGCCTGCAACACCTCGACATTGCCTTCGCGGCCCCGCCCGAACACATAATCGTAGCCAACCACGACATGGGTGACGCCCAGGCCGCGCATCAACACCTCGTCGACGAATTCGGCGGCGGTGTGGCGGGCGAAGGTGGCGTCGAAATGCTGCATCAGCAGGAAATCGACGCCCAAGGCTTCAATCAGCCGGGCCTTGATGCGGAACGGAGTCAGCCGGAACGGGGCGGCTGCCGGCGAGAACAGCGAGCGCGGATGCGGCTCGAAGGTCATCACCCCGCAGGGCACGCCGTTGTCGCGGGCAAGCGCCTGAGCGGTGCCGATGACCGTCTGGTGACCCAGATGCACGCCGTCAAAATTGCCGAGCGCCACCACCCCGCCGCGAATGGCGGCAGGCATTTCGGCGTAATGGCGAAAGATGCGCATGGGCGCGGCGGTCCTCAGGCTACGATCCAGAACCGGTAAGGGGTATTCGATTATCTTGGGAATCGCAACCCTGCCGAGGGCGGGCGAGGCATGCGCAAGGACGAATCCTTGCGGTGACCGGCGCCCCCTGGGGAGCGCCGGTGCCTATCAAGGCTGATAATCAGCCGCGCGAGGGGACCATCAGGGTGGCGTCGCCGTCGATGACGACGGTGGTGCCGACCGTGCAGGTGGTCTTGAAATTGGCCCGCTTCTTTTCCGGAACCAGCTCGATCACTTCGACCTTGGCGACGACGGTGTCGCCGATCTTGACCGGAGCCTTGAACTTCAGGTTCTGGGCAATGTAGATGCAGCCCGGCCCAGGCAGCTTGGTGCCGAACACCGTCGAGATGAAGCCGGCCGACAGCATGCCGTGGGCGATGCGGCCCTTGAACATGGTGGTGGAGGCGTATTCCTCGTTGATGTGAACCGGGTTGGTGTCGCCGGAAACGCCGGCAAACAGGACGATGTCGGCCTCGGTAATGGTCTTGGCGTAGGTGGCCGTCTGGCCGACCGACAGATCCTCGAAGTAGTAGCCGTTCAAATCGCTCATACCCACTCCAACCCAATAATTGCGGTTTCGGATGCCACTCCCCCGTGCGCGCGAATGCGCGTCGGAGGAGCGGTGCAGCGGAGTATACCCAACAGGCTGGGGTGGAACAAGCCACCCACCTGTGACACCTCAGTTGCTGTTTTTCGCGCTGCCCCCTTGCGGCGGCGCCTGCATTCGTGGCGAAATGCGCGCCTTGTGAAATTCCGGAGTGCCCGTCATGCGCCGCCGCCTTGCGCTTGTCTTTCCGCTGTTGGCCCTTGCCGCTTGTGCCGGCGATCCCGGCTGGGTCAATTCCCAGGTGCCGAAGGACCGCTGGAAGGCCGATTACGGCGCTTGCCGCCTGCAAGCCGACCAGGAGGCCGGTCCCGCCGACTACTACGAGCCCGACGACCGCAGCAGCAATCCGATGCGCGCCATGGACCGCGATGATTCGCACCGCCGCTTCGACGCCTATCTGGCCATGTGCATGGAGGGCAAGGGCTATCACCATAAGTGATGGCCTTCTCGAACGCGTCCCCGCCTACATCTTTTTTGCCATTCCTTAACGCTTGGGGGTTTAAACTCCCATTGGCAGGATGCGGAGGGCGCGATGAAAGAGACTGACTCGACGATGGTCCAGGTCGCCGGCCACTCCGTGGCGCATGGCGTGGTCTCGAATATTCAGCAGGCCAGCAAGGACAGCGGAATCAGTTTCAGCTATCTGATGGCCCAGGCTGGCGGCGAAAGCTCTTTCAAGACCGAGGTTTCCTCGCATAGCTCGTCCGCTGCCGGCTTGTTCCAGTTCACCAAGGGCACCTGGCTGTCACTGATCAAGGCGCATGGCGCCGATCACGGGCTGGGCGACATGGCCGATCAGATTCACCATTCGGCGCATGGTGAATATGTCGTCAACGACGCCGCCACCCGCCAAAAAATCCTAGATTTGCGCCGCGATCCGGAAATCTCGGCGCAGATGGCCGGCGCTTATGCCAAGGACAACAAGGCTCGGCTGGAAAAGTCGTTGGGGCGTCCGGTCGATTCCACTGATCTTTACATGGCGCATTTTCTCGGGCCGGGCGGGGCGGCCAAGGTGCTCAAGGCGCGTGACGAGGATCCCGCGCAGCCGGCAGCCGCTTTGGTGCCGCAAGCCGCTCACAAGAACCCAACGGTATTCTACGACACCCAGCACAGCGCGCGCAGCGTCGCCGCTGTCTACGACCGCATTCATCACTCCATCGAAAAGCCGATGAAGCAATATGCGCGGCTGGAGGAGCCGGCGACGGCGACGGCCCAGGCCGGTGCCGGAGTCTACAGCGCCCATGCCCACCACAAGGCGCATGGCGCGGGCAGGCATGCGGCGACAGCGGTGGCCAGCAACGAGCCCGATCCGCAATGGCCGTTCGAGACCGGTCAATGGCCGCCCACCCATCTGCCGACGCCGAAGGTGACGCCGACCGCCAACGCCGATGCCGCCGCCACCGTCGAACCGGTGGCCGAGGCGGCGGAGCCGGGCGACTGGCAGAGTGCCGACCGCGTCAGCGCGCCGATGCCGCCGCCAGCCGGTGAAACACCGGCCGATCACGACAAGGGTGGGCTGGGTAAACTGTTCACCAACGTCAAGAAAAGTCTGTTTGGTTAAACTTTCGTTTGTGGCGAAGGATTGACTCGGCGCTCGTCAATTGGTTATGACTTGCGGAAGATTTCTTAGGGGAGCCGCCCGGATGATTCTCTACAGCGTGCAATGCAGCCACGGCCATGTGTTCGACGAGTGGTTTTCCAACTCGGGCGACTACGACCTCAAGGCCGCCGCGCAGGAAATCATCTGTCCCGAATGTGGCGATACCGCCATCAGCAAGGCGATCATGGCTCCCAACGTGTCCAAGGCAGGGGCCTCGGCTCCGGCTCCGCAATGCCCCTCGGGCGGCTGTGGCGGCGGCGGTTGCGCCTTCGCCAACGGCCTGTAAGGCATCCTGGCCGAGTGGTCGGGCGATAACGAATCATAAAGTTATTGACCCTTTAGGCCTTTAGGGGGATTTTTGTCCTCGTTCGTGGCTGGGAATTTAGAGCAATGGCGCTACCGCAGCTTCCTCCGCCCGTCGAAATCAGCAGCGAGTCCAAGAGGGCGATCATCGAAGGCCTGAAAAAGGTCATCGAAGCCTTTCAAGCGAACGCTGTGTTGGACAAAGGCGTGACTTATCAAGACGTCATCCACGATCCCGACGTCTTGTATGGATTTATCCAAACCTTCCGCAAGAACCCGCGGCTGGCCGACAAGGTTGTCGTCGGCAAGGATGGCAAGCCGGCTACGGCCGAGGACGCGCCCTTGGTCTGCGGCGTAAGTCTGGCGCAAGTCCAACAGCTGCTGGTTAAAACTTGCGCCCGCTACTTCCTGGAGCAGGGCACCAAGCAGGAAGAGGAAATCGTCACCGAAACCCGCACCACCACCCGCTTCCTGATTTTCAAGAAGACCGAGCAGGTGGAGCGCAAGACCGGCGGCGGCCATGACGAGCGCAAGGTGCGCGAAGTCACCCGCTACATGGCCTTCGACTGGCAATTGCCGTTGCTGGGGGCCTATGCCGAACTGAACTCCGCCATCCTGATGGAACTGGATCACGACATCGTCGCCTTGCAGACCGCCGAAGCGGTGCGCGAACTGGTGCAGTTCGATCAGGCGACGATCAAGAAGGTCAAGCTGACCGCCGGTGCGGATTTCGTCAATATTCTGGCCAATCGCCCAGCCGCATTGGCCGGCATCAACGTCTACAACAAGGACATGTACCTGTTCTTCCGCAACGTCCTGGGTGACAAGGCGTTCGACTTCTTCTGCCGCGACAAGCAGTTCTTCATGGTCTGCGCCGCCCTCGACAAGCCTCTGGTGCGCGTTTATGGCGATGTGCTGTGCTATATCGCCGGCGAAAATCTTGAGGAATTGCAGCGGCTTAACATCGACAAGGCTGATGTTCTGATCGCCGGCATGAAGTTCGCATTCGGTGACAAGGTGCAGAAGATCCTGGCGCATCCCAATTTCGCCAAGGACGTGCTGCGCAAGCTGGTTGAAAGCCTGCTGCATATTACCCAGGAAAAAGACCAATTGGCGATTTCAGCCCAGTTGACCTGCAAAGCCATCGTGCCGCAGGTGATGGACTGGCTGGCCAAACAGCCGCCGCTCGAAAGGCTGGGCTAAAGGCGTTTTGGCGGCCGGTTTTCCGGCCGCCTGCTGCCGACAACTACGTCAGGCGTTGACGTTGTTGCGCCTACGCAACGGTTACTCCCAGTTCATCTGCGGAATCTTCAGCAGCCCCGCCGGTCCGACAAACAGGGTACGGTTTTGCACCGTCAGCGGCACCGTCAGTTCTTGCACGCCATCGGCGGCAGGGCGGCTCAGCAATCCCAACACGATCTTGGCAAGTCCTGCGTCCTTGGCCCGCACGGTTCCGGCGCGGGTCAGGGTGTCGATGGCCTCGAACAGCCCGCGCAAGGTGCAGGTGCTTGCCAAAATTGGCTGCATGTCGCGGTCCAGCGCCAGGGTGCCTTTGCCCGACAGCCCCAGCGGCGGCCAATCCAGGCTCAGCCCGTCAATCTGCACGATGCCGCCGTCACCGCTCCACGCCGCCAGCGCCGGCTTGAGCGGGCCGGGGGGAATGCTGCCCATGACCCGCGCCTCCAGCTTGGCATGGGTCAGGCTATGCCCCAGCACCATACGCGGCGTTTCGGGTAGCATCAGCCTGTCGATCTCGGCCGAGAGTCCCAGGCTGGCGACGGTGTAATCGACCTTGCCGGGAGCCAGTCGGCGCAGGGTGGCGGTCAACCGGCCCAGGGCGGCGCCCTCGGCAGAGGCGTCGGCGATGACGATGCTGACGGTATCGACGATGCCGCCAGCATCGATGACCAGATCGGCGGTGGCGCTGTCGGCGCTCAGCACCAGCGGCGGCGTGCCGGCCGGGGTGAGGACATGGTGCCCCGAGGCGTCGAGATGCGGTAGGTTGGGCGCCCACGGCTTGATGGTCGCGATGATCGCCGGTCCCTGCCAGCGATTGCCGCCGTGATCGGTCACCGAGGGTTGCGGCAGCGTCAGGCGGATGGCCAAGGGATAGCCGCCGATGCCGATCTCGCCGGTGGTAATGGTCCAGCCGCTGGCGTTGCGCGCTTCGATCCAACGGACCGCGCCGTCGCGCAGGGAATGCGCCAACTGCACCCACCACAGAGAATATCCGCCGACCGCGAGGAGAAGCAGTGCGGCGGCAGTGAGTTGGAGTAATCTGGCGCGCGGGATGGGTGAGGACATGGGAGTGCCTTGCCGGGGAAAGGGGCGACGGCCCCTTATAAACCCAACGCCGCCAATGGGCGAGACATGGACTGAGGCATGGACGGGAACTTCTGGGTGTTCGGCTACGGGTCGCTGATTTGGCGGCCGGGGTTCGAGTTCGAGGAATCGACGACGGCGACTTTGCATGGCTGGCACCGGGCCATGTGCATCCTGTCGACGCTGTACCGGGGCAGCGCGCGGGAACCGGGGCTGGTGCTAGGGCTGGATCGCGGCGGCAGCTGCCGGGGTGTGGCCTTTCGGATCGCCGCCGGCAAGGCCGAGGCGATCCGCCAATATCTTTACGACCGAGAAATGATCACCCAGGTCTATACCCCGCGTTTCGCGCCCTTGCGACTGGCCGATGGGCGGCGGGTGTCGGGTTATCTGTTCACCGCGCGCCGCGATCACGTCCAGTATTCCGGCCCGCTGAGCCCCGATCAGGCGGTGGCGTTGATCCGCCAAGGGGCCGGCTCCGGCGGCACCTGCCGCGATTATCTGGCCAGCACGGTCGAACATCTGGAGCGCCTGGGCATCCGCGACGCCGCCCTGGCCCGCCTGCTGCACCGGGTCGATGCGCCATGACGGCACGCCTGTTGCCCTCGCTGTTGGTGCTGGCGGCGGCGGCGGCGGTGCTGGCGGCCATCCTGGCGCTGAACCATGGCGTCTTCACCTATTCGCTCGACGACCCTTACATCCATCTGGCCCTGAGCGAGCGCCTGCGCCTGGGTCATTACGGCATCAATCCGGGCGAGGCGGCGGCGCCGTCGTCGTCGGTCCTGTGGCCGCTGCTGCTGGCCCCCCTGGCCGGCACCGCGCTGCATATGTGGTTGCCGCTGGGGCTGAACCTCGCCTGCTTGCTGGCCTCGGTCGAGATGCTGCGCCGCTTGGCCGCGCGCCGTCTGCCGCCGCTGCCGGCGGCGCTGGCGGCGGCATTGCTGGCGCTGTCGCTCAATTTCGTCGGGCTCGCCTTCACCGGCATGGAGCACGGCTTGCAGGTCGCTCTGGCCCTGGCGGTGCTCTGCGGGCTGTTGGAATTCGAGGGAAACGGCCAAGTTTCGCCGCTGTTGACCGCCGCCATCGTGCTGGGGCCGCTGGTCCGCTTCGAGGCAGTGGCGGTGTCGAGCATGGCGCTGCTGGTGCTGGCGCTGTCGGGGCGGCGGAGATTGGCGGCCGGGTTGGGTCTTGCCACACTGCTGCCGCTGGCTGCGTTCGCAGTTTTCCTGGTCCGCCTGGGTTTGCCGCCGCTTCCGGCTTCGGTGCTGACCAAGCTGGCGGCGGGGCAGGGGGCTCCGTTCGACCTTGCGGTGCTGCTGGTGGTGCGCTGGGGAGCGGTGCTCGAAGCTCTGCTGCTGGTGGCGCTGGCCGCTAGCCTGACCCAAGCCGAGGGGCGGCGGCGGTGGCGGCTGGTGCTGTTTGCCGGCGGCGTCGGGCTGGCGCATCTGCTGGCCGGACGCTGGGGCTGGTCGGGCTTTTATCGTTACGAGATCTATGCGCTGACGCTGTCGGCGGCGGCACTGGTCGAGCTATACGGGGACAGGTTGCCCGGACTTCCGGCGCGGCGGTTGGCGATCGGTGGTCTGGCCCTGGTGGTGCTGTGCCATCCATTGCTAGCGGCGACCCAGCGCACGCCGTTGGCTGCCAACGACGTTTATCTTCAGCAATACCAAATGCATCGTTTCGTCACCGGCTACGCCCGCTCGGCGGTGGCGGTCAATGATTTGGGCTGGATCAGTTATGGCAATCCGGCCCCGGTGCTCGATCTGTGGGGGCTGGCCAGCGAGGACGCGCGCCAAGCCCGCGCCGCCGCCGGTCCCGGCTGGATGGCCGAATTGGTCGAGGCGCATCGGGTGCCGTTGGCGATGATCTATGCCGATGTCTTCGGCGCGGCGGTGCCAGCCAGTTGGATTCCTTTGGCGCGGCTGGAGCTTGGCCGCGCCCCGGTGTCGGCGGCGCGCGGCGACGTCACCGTCTATGCGACCCGCTCCGAGGCCGCGGCGCCATTGCGCCAAGCGCTGTCTGCCTTCGCCCCGACCCTGCCGGCGGAGGCGCGGCTGGTCATGCCGCTGCCGTAAGCTGCCGTTTCAGGCGACGCGGAAACGCGCGGCGGCGCCGCGTTCGATGCCGGCGGCGATCAGCCGGTCGATATCCAAGCCGTGGCGCAGCAGTTCCAGCATGCGCAGCTTTTCCTGGTTCATGTCTGCGTCCGAGACGGCGACGTCGCAGGCCAGCGCATAGGCGGTTTCGCGCAGTTTGACCGGCAGCGACGACTTGATCAGGTCGAAGGCGCGGTCCAACCCGTCCTCGATGCCCATCATTTCGGCGCAGGCTTCGGCGGTGGCTGGCAGAAGTTCCGGGTCGTATTCGCGAAAGACCGGCAGGAAATTGACGATCTCGCCGATGGTGCGCAGTTCGGCGTCGCTCATGTCCTGGTCGGCGGCCGAAACCAGAACCATCGTGTAAATCAGGGCCGCATGATGACTGATCATCGCTTCCTCGCAGGTCGGTTTCGTTGGGGTGGGGCGGTGAGGCACCGCGCCGGTTGAAGCGATCATACAGGGTTCCGCTTCGGCCCGCAGCCTTCGTTAAGGTTTGCTCACAGAAACCCTTGCCTCAAACGTAAGTCCTTCGTGCAAGGTCATATCACCGGACTGGAAACATGGGGCCGACCTCAATACACTGTTCGCCATGCAATATGATGGCCTTCTGCAATCCATACTCGATGCGAGTGAAATCGGCTTGGTCCTGGTGGATGAGGCCGGGCAGGTGCAGTTGTGGAACGCTTGGATGGCTAGAGCCTCGGGCATCGCCGTGGCGCAAGCCTTCGGCCAACCCATTGGTTCCCTGTTCGGCGGGGCGCTGAGCGTCCGTGTCGAGCAAGCTATCGCCGATGCCATCGAGCGCGGCATGTCGTCTATTCTGTCCAGCACCCAGAACGCCAGCCTGCTGCCGCTGGCCGGCGAAATGGCCGCTGGCGGCGCGGGTGACGAAATTAAGCAAATTGTGGTGTTCAAGCCGATTTGCCAGGGATCCTTGTGCCAGTGCCTGATACAGGTGACCGACGTCACCAATGCCGAATCGCGCGAGCACACCCTGCGCCAGCAGGCCCGCACCATGGAG
>DATGZW010000589.1:0-7698 GCA_035297005.1 Patescibacteria group bacterium | reverse complement strand
CACCCTGTTGATGATTGGAAAACGTCGGGAGCCCCATCCTGCAAGATATCCGTTGATAAATTATTGCGGCGCACATTTATCTTTGGGGTTGCCTCGCCGATTGAGGCGCGTGGCCTTGATCAAGGCGAAAGAACCCCTGCCGCGCCATTATCAAGTCGTGATTGCGGGGCTTGATACTCCTTATCCGGGTATTCTCCCGGTGCGGAGCACCTCCATGGAATAGGTCGAACAACAGGGTGTCGCACTTGTGCTGGGCACCGTCATCGCCCTGGCCCTGGCGTCATGCGCTCCCTATCAGGGGAGCTATTACGAGCCAGAACCGGCGCATTATGACGTCTACGAAACAGGCTCCGTCAGCTCGTCCTCCGGGCACCACCATTCTCTGTTCGGCCATCTTTTCGGGCATGGTGGATTGGGCGAAATCGGCCATTTAGGAGGATTTGATATCCTGCGCGGTCATGGGGGCCATGGCGGCGACGACCACCATCACCACCATTGACCGCATTGGGCGCCTGCCGCCGTCAGATGAACCAAGTACTGCTGGGGTGATCGGTGGAATTGACCAGCGTTACCGTGCTGCCGTCGCTGAAGGTCAACGCCACCGCCGGAACCGCCGCTGTGCCGGTTAAGCCCAGCGAGGACGGAACCACCGTCGTATCGGTGCTGCTGGCGAAGGTCAGCCCCGTCTGCAAGGCGATGTGCTCGCCGGCCGAAGGGCTGAAATCGGTGATGAAATCAGTCGCTCCGGCGGAGTGGCCGAATATGTCGGTACCGCCGCCTCCGGTCAGCACATTGGTGCCACCGCCACCCAGCAGAACATCGGGGCCGCTGCCGCCGGTCAGGTGGTCGTTGCCGGGACCGCCGATCAGGACGGCGGGGGTGCTGCCCGGCGCGGTGATGGTGGAGCCGGCCGGGCTGGCGACGAACAGGTTTTCGCCGCCCGACAAAGCGCCAGGGGACAAGTGGAGATCAAAGGCGACGTTGGTCGATCCGTTGCTGGGCGCCGAAATCGTCGATGCCGAGGCGGTATGATTGCTGAGCCCCAAGGCAGAGATCACGTTTTGGAAAATGTCTGCCATGTTAAGCCTCCTTTGGATGATCGGTTTCAGTCGATCAACCCAGGCGGCTAGGCGGATGTTTCCTGCCAGGAGGGCTAAGCGGGGTCGGCGCTGCTGCTTCCGGCCTCGTCGTCGAACAGGCGCTGGATGGCCCGTGCCAGGGTCGGCAGGATCTCGACCTCGGCACGCCGCGCGACGCGGTCCTCGCGGCGCAGGCGGTCGCACAGGGCGCGCAATGATAGGACCAACTCTACCCCGGGGGCGAAGATCGTCGTTTCCATGCGCCGCGCTAAATCCTCGGCGACGCCGCCCAGGCTGCTGGCGTCGGCCAGCATCTCGGCCTGGCTGTCGGGGGCATTATAGGCCTCGACGATGCGTTCGATCAAATAGCTGACCTGCAAGGAATAGCGCCGCATTTTGTGGATGTTGATGCGCAGGTTGGTCTGGTGGATCGAGCGTTCCAGGCTGTTGCGGTCGGCGTTGGCGACCACTTGCCAACGCACCGGATTGGGCACCTCCAGGCGTGGCGCCGGTTGGCAGCCGGGGCGCTCGCCGGTGCGGCGGTCGGGGCCGATATAGTTGTGGGTGATAACGAACTGCTTGCGCGCGGCAACAAAGCCATCCAGCCGGGCGACAACCTGAGCGGGCAGCTGCGGCATCAGCAAAACATCGTCGGTACCGCAATCGACCACCCGCTTGACCAGCGCGGGAACCGGGTTCTCCATCAACGTCATGACGATGATATAGGGGTTTTCGCCGATGCGATGGTGTCGCATCTCTTGCAGCATCTGGCCGAAATCGCCGCCCTGAAGTTCGGGGGTGGTAATCAGCAGATCGACATGGCCAGCCTTCAGCCCACTATGAACATCGTCGAGCGTTGATGCTTCCTGCATCATGCGCAGGCCGCGCGCGCCGACCGCGTGGCGCACCGAGGACATCAATGCGCGATCAGGAATTGCCAGCAAGGCCCGCACTTTGTCGAATCGCCAAGTGTTCAACACTGCCATCGCAACGCCGCCCAATCCCATCCGGGTGTGTCCATAGTTTTTTAGTATATAACACGAATAACCTTATTCTCAATATTGTTACAGGAATAATGTCCACCAGAGGTTGCGGTGCAACAATTTCAATTGCCCTGCACCGCCGGTCGGAGTATCGCAAGACCAACCCGCGCCACGGCGGGCCATCCGAGTTCACTTCGCCAAGGGCGCGCCATGGATGACCACGCCAGCCTGATCCACCAGGCTGTTCAGGACCATCTGGACGGCAGGCTTGACGCCGCCGAAAGTAAGTACCGTCTTGCCTTGTCGCGCGGGCGCACCGCCGAGGCCGCCTATTTGCTGGGATTGGTGTTGATGCAAAAAGGCGATGCCGGGGAAGCCGCCCGCTTGCTGGCCGAAGCCGCCGCCACCGACCCCGAACGTCCCGACTACCATATCTGCCTGGGCGACGCCTTGCTTGCGTCGGGGCGGATCGACGGCGCCATCGCCGCTTATGCCGAGGCCTGTTATCCCGCCCCGCACGAGCCAGACCCCCATCTGGCCTTGGGCCGCCTGCTGGTGCAGGCGCAAATGCCGGAGGAAGGCACCCGCGTCCTGCAAACCGCGCTGGAGATCGCCGAGCACCGCGCCGCCGCCGGTGCGGTCAGCGAAGCCGCCGCCCTGGCCCATCGGATCGCCGACGCCGGCCCCACTCTGATCGTCGTGCAACGCGCCGCCGCCGATTTGCTCGCCCGTTTGGATTGCGCGCGCTAGGGCGTGCCGTCGGCTGAATCCGTCATTATTACCAAATCCCCGACACAGAGGCTGGCGGCTGGACCTTTGGCGATATTTGCCGTTAGATCGATCCCGTCGTTTTGTCGCACCGCAACCGCCGCCAGGAAACGCGGCGGTCGGGAAGGGGAAATCATGAGTAATACCGCACTGCCCGCTTCGGTCCAGACACTGCCTGAAGGGGCGCCGATCATCCGCACCATCGCCATGCCGGCCGACACCAATCCGGCGGGGGATATCTTTGGCGGCTGGCTGATGGCGCAGATGGATTTGGCCGCCGGCAGCGCCGCCGCCCGCCGCAGCCATGGCCGGTGCGCTACCGTGGCGGTGGATGGCATGAGTTTCCACAGGCCGGTGACGGTCGGCGACGAGGTCAGCCTGTACGCCCGCATCGATTCGGTCGGCCGCACTTCGATCCGTATCCATGTTCAGGCGTGGCGCCGCCCGCGTCATGACGAGGTGACCGAAATCGTCACCCAAGGTCTGTTCACCTTTGTCGCCATTGACGATCAAGGCCGCCCTCGACCATTGCCTGTTACGGCGGCAGACGAAGCTGTCTGACGGCGGCGACGGCGAAGCGGTTACTGAACAGGCAGCCTCGCCCTTGCGAAACGACATAGCCGGCCGCTTAGTCGAAGCCAATTATTCACAATCCACCGCCCGTGAAACAGACATGAAACAATTCCGTCACTGTGACGGTGTTCCAAGCAAAACCGCCATGCCCAGCCTTTAGGCAACAGCGTGCGGGGCTAGGAAACGCAGGGTGTCTCACAAGCTCCCGGAGACGTTTCCACAGAGTTATCCACAGAATGTGTGGATACACCGATTTGGGTAGATGTTTGGCGCGAGGCAATCTGCGGCGACGGGCCGTCCGGCGTCGGTGGGACGGGCTGCCGTAACACTCTTGCGACAGAGTGTTACAATTCACCCCATCCCTGGCAATTCTAGGGAAACATGGCGACGCTATGCTCTGCGTGGTGAGGAGTGCTGTTCAAGCATCTGCCTCTGCAACCAGAATGGTGACTGCAGTATGGATTCGATGCCCGTCTATCTTCATTCAAGTTGGCGGTCATCAAACTATTATGTGTGGTCAAAATTTCGCGCAAAAGAAGAATTTTGTGGGTTCTTTCAGCCTCTAGCCGAATCTCTGCTCAGCGTTCGCCAGTTGGAAGCCGATCAATGCGAGTTCGCCCCGCTGCTTCTGCCGGATGGCGGCATCCGCGATTTTCCCGCAGCCCAAGCTTATGGTTCCTATCGCCTTTCCGCCGATGAAGACGTTCCGGCGCTGGCCGGCTATTTTTCTGGACTGACCGAGTGCGCCCAGACCGCCGGCAAGCGGCCGGTGTTCGGGCTGGCGCGTTCAAGTTTGCGCGTCGGCTGGTTCCGCCGGCATTGTCCTGGCGTGCATCTTTTCGTCTTGCGCGACCACCGGCGGCAGTTCCTATCCTTCCTCAGCCAGTCGGCCAAGGGCGACAGCAGCTGCCTTGAACGGCTGATGATCGTCCTTGGCAGCAATCTCGACGATCCTGCATTTGCGCCGCTACGCAGTTTGATCGTTCCCGCCCCACCCGAGCTTGACTTGTCGCGGCGTCAGGACTTTTTCGCCAGGCAAGCGCACAGCGCCGGTCCGGCAAGCCTTTACACCATCTCTTACTTCCTCCACCGTCTGGCCATGGCCGACATGTCGGAGCAATGCGACCTGATCCTTGACGTCGATCGCATGGCCGCCGATGCCGGCGCCGCCCGCGAGGCCGAGCGGCGCGTGGCCGAATTGACGGGGATCGAGATCTCGTTCGCCGACTGCCAGCCGGAACGCTATGATGATCAATTGGCCAACGGTTCGGCGCTGTTCGACGAATTCGAGGCGCGCGTCGAGGGGCTGTTGCCGCATCCGGCCGCCGCCGAGATTTCGCCCGGACTGCTGGCCCGTCTGGAGGCCATGCATCGTCAGGCCGTCGAGTTTCACGGCAAAGGCATGGAGGCGGAAGCCGAGGAGGTGTACGGGGGCATTCTGGAACTGGCCCCCAATCACTTTGCCGCCTTGGCCGGTCTAGGCTTGTTGCGCGAGCGGCAGGAACGCCTTTTCGAGGCCGAAAGCCTGATTGCTCGGGCGGTGGCGCAGCGGCCGGCCATGGTGTTGGTGCTGGCCAAGCATGCTCAGCTTCTGTCGCGGCTCAATTGTTTCGAGGCGGCGATACAGCGTTTCGGCGAAGCCATCGCCTTGCAGCCGGGGGACATCGCGCTGCACAACGACATCGCCCTGGCGCTGCATTCCCTGGGCCGCTGGTCCGAGGCGGAGCAGCATTTCCGTACCGCCCTGGATATTGCCCCCGATAAGGCTGAGTTGCACAACAACATGGGCGCCACCCTGCGCAAACTGAAGCGCCCCGACGAGGCGGTCCATCATCACCGCCGGGCGACGGAACTGGGCCCCGACAACGCCGAGTTCTGGAGCAATCTAGCCAAGGCGACGATGGAACTGGGGCGGGTGGGCGAGGTGGCCCATGCCCTGGAACAGGCCATCGCCGCCGCGCCGACCAAGGCTCCCTATTACCGCAGCCTGTCCGAGGCACGGCGCTTCACCCCCGGCGACCGCTATCTGACGGCCATGCAGGATATGGCGCGGTCTGCCGGCAGCTTGCCGGAAAGCGAGCAGGTCGAGTTGCACTTCGCCCTGGCCAAGGCGTTGGACGATGTCGGCGAGTACGGGGAAGCCTTCGACCATCTGCGGCAAGGCAACGCCCTGCGGCGTGGCGCGGTGGTCTATGACGAGGCTGCCGTGCTTGGCCGGCTGGACCGCATCCGCACCGCTTTCACCCCCGAATTGATCAAACGGCTGGCCGGGCAGGGCGATCCCTCGGCCGAGCCGGTGTTCATCCTTGGCATGCCGCGTTCAGGCTCGACGCTGGTCGAACAGATCCTCGCCAGCCATCCGGCGGTGATGGCGGCTGGCGAACTCGACACCTTCGACCAGACCGTCGCCGCCTTGGCCGGTGCGCGCTTCCCCGATGCTATCGGCGAGCTGACCGGCGACGATCTGCGGCACATCGGCGCGACCTATTTGGACAGCGTGCACCGCGAGGTGAAGCCGGGCATGAATGCCTCGGTCTTGCGCATCACCGACAAGATGCCCAATAATTTCGTCTATGCGGGGCTGATCCATCTGGCCTTTCCGCGCGCCCGCATCATTCATACGCGCCGTGATGCGGTCGATACCTGCCTGTCGTGCTTTTCCAAATACTTCGTCGATTCACAGCCGTTCAGCTGGGATTTGGGTGAGCTGGGGCGGTATTGGCGGGGCTATGACGCCCTGACGCGGCATTGGGCCGAGGTGCTGCCCGCCGATGTATTCCTGAATGTCGATTACCACGCGGTGGTCGATGACCTGGAAGGCCAAGCACGGCGGCTGCTGGATCATTGCCACTTGGAGTGGGATCCCGCCTGTCTGGAGTTCCATCGCGGTGCCCGCCCGGTCCGCACGGCCAGTTGGGCGCAGGTGCGCCAGCCGCTTTACCGCAATGCAGTCGGGCGCTGGCATGCCTATGGCGACCGGCTGGCCCCATTGCTGGAGGCGCTGGGGATCAGCGAGGATCCAGCACCAACAGCTTGACCGTGCCGGGGACAAACTTGCGCCGCGTCCCCTGGGGCTCGGTCTTGTCTTCGATATCCGCCGTGACCAGGAACAGACGGCCACTATCGGCATCGACCGCCATGGTGCGGGCTCCGGGAGCCGAGGCGATCAGCGGCAGGGCTGCGAAGCTGTCGGCCCCGGTCTCGGCGAAGCTAGACACCGTGCCGTCGCCGTTGGAGCTGAACACCAGCTTGCGCTTGGTGTCGAAGGCCACCGCGTCGCTGCCCTTGCCGATCGGCAGAGTGGCGACGACGCGCCCGTTATCGGCGTCGAGGACCAGCAGGGTGGTGTTGACGCAACCGACGAATAGCCGCCGCGTCTGCGCATCGATGGCCAGCCCATGCGGCTCGTCGCATTGGGGGATCGGCCAGCGCGCCTGAATTTTCAGGCTGGCGGTATCGACGCGGACAACTTCGCTCTTATCCTCGATGTTGACGAACAGGGCGCCTTGACCATCGACGGCGTTGAATTCGGGTTTTCCGCCCAGCGCCAGCGAGCCGAGCACGGTGTTGCTGCGCGGATCGATGGCGGTGAGGCTTTCCGCCTTGCCGTTCATGACGAAGACGTGGTCGGTCGCCGGATCGGCGATGGCGGCATCGGCTCCGTTGGCGGTGGGGATATCGGTCAGCCGGGTAAGGCTGGTCAGGTCGAATGCCGTGGCTTGCCCGTTGTTGGTGGCATAGCCGCGCCCCAAGCCGGGCATCAGGGCGACGCCATGCGCGCCGGTCAATCCATCGACGCGGCCGACGATCCGGCCGCTTTGCCCATCGACCACCGTCACCTCGCCGCCATGCGCGATGAACAGCCGATGCGAGCCCTGGTCGAACAGCAGGTAGTCCCATTTGTCGGGCGCGCCGAGCGGCACCGTCTGGGTCAGGTGGTAAGCGGGTGCGGCGGTCTGCGCCACGGCGGGAAGGGCGGCGGCGTTCAGCAGCGTGACAAGGGCGAGGCGGACGGAGAGGCGGGTCATGCGGTGGCTCCAGCGGCGGCGCGGGCGGTCGTGTTCAGCATGCGGTCGAAGGCGGCCTTGATGATGGCGACATACGGATCTTTGTAGGGGAAGTCGGTGTTGTCGCCATGCACCAGCATCGAGGCGTTGGCTTCGAACACCACCAGCTCGCCGTTGCGGTCGAGCGAGCAGTCGATACCGAAATGCTCCAGCCCGACAGCCGCCTGAATGGCGCGCAGGGTGGCGAAATTGGCGGGGCTGAAGACGCTGGCGGGATCGCGCAGGAAG
>DATGZW010000588.1:0-2650 GCA_035297005.1 Patescibacteria group bacterium | reverse complement strand
CCTTATTCACCTTGGCATGTCGAAGTATTTCTCCCGAGCGATTTCGCGAACGGACCAAGCTACTGTTGATCAAAATCGCATTGGAACTGGGCTATAGCATCGCATCCGTCTTTACCCACCTGTTTCGTCAGGACACAGAAGTCAGTCCCAGGGACTGGCTTAAACACCGGAATCCTATCTTGCAGCTAATTGGCGCCGTGCGTGCAGGCAAAATAATCGAACGAAAAGATCTCGGTGGCCTCAAACAGCCGTCATCAACGAATGTCGGCCTCGGTGGTTGCGTGCCCCCGCAACCAACGATTCTTGCGCCAGCAAGACAAGCCCGGTTCCTTTATTGGAGCCGGGCTTTTTCGTCTTGTGCTCGGCCAGGGCCAGGATGCCGGCCAGATCGCCGCGCAGGGTGATTGC
Source organism: Patescibacteria group bacterium (assembly GCA_035297005.1). Lineage (GTDB taxonomy): Bacteria > Pseudomonadota > Alphaproteobacteria > Rhodospirillales > Magnetospirillaceae > DATGZW01. The sequence continues at coordinate 2,242 of DATGZW010000588.1, read as the reverse complement.
CAGGGTGCCGGCCTCGGGGGTGAGGACGATCCGCTCGACCAGGGTGCGCAGCAGTTCGGCGGCCTCCAGGCGGGACTCGGGACGGCCCAGCGCCGCCGCCAGTTCGGTCACCTTGCGGCGGTACATCTCGGCCATGTTGGGGTGGAGCAGGGGCGGCGGCTCGCGGGCATCGGCCAGCCGTTCGGTCAGTTCCGTTTTGCGGGCTTCGAGGGCGCCGATTCTGTCCTTGAGCTGAGCCCCCGGCACGCCGTCGAGGATGGCCTGGATGGCGCGGTCGAGGTCGCGGGTGACCCGCGCCAGTTCCTTGCGTTCGGCGTCCAGGCCCGCGGAGGCCTGCATGCGCTGGCGGTTGACGGTGGTGGTGAACTCCGCGCAGAACGCGGCGAACAAGTCCGGCTCCATCAGATGGGCGCGCAGCCCGTCGAGCACGCTGGCCTCCAACACGTCGCGGCGGATGTTGAGGCGGTTGGCGCAGGTGTTCTTGTCGCGCGCCGTGGCGCAGCCCAGCAGGGTGGCCGAAATCATCGCATAGCCGCCGTCACAGCAGCCGCATTTGACCAACCCGGCGAACAAATGCTTGGGCCGGCGGCGCTCCAGCAGCGGGGCGTCGGCGCGGCAGGCGGTCTTCAAGGTCAGCGTGCCCTGGCGAGCCTTGACCGTTTCCCACAAGGCGTCATCGACGATGCGCAGGGCCGGCACGTCCTGGGTGATCCACTCGGCCTCGGGATTGGGCCGCGACACCCGTTTGCCGCTGTCGGGGTCCTTGAGGAAGCGCTGGCGGTTCCACACCAGCCTGCCGACGTAAAGCTCGTTGTTGAGGATGCCGTTGCGCCGTTTGGCGCTGCCGTGGATGGTGCTCGGTCCCCAGGCGCGGCCGAAGGGACCGGGGACGGCCTCGGCGTTGAGGGCGTGGGCGATGGTGCGCGACGACTGGCCGGCGGCATAGGCGGCGAAGATGCGGCGGATGGTCGCCGCCTCCTCGGGCACGATCTCGCGTTCGCCGCGCAGCGGGGCACCACCGGCGTCGAAGGCCCGCACCACCCGGTAGCCGTAGCAGAGCCCGCCGCCGGCCTTGCCGGCCTCGACGCGGCCCCTGAGTCCACGGCGGGTCTTGTCGGCGAGGTCCTGGAGGAACAGGGCGTTCATCGTGCCCTTGAGCCCGACATGCAGTTGCCCGATTTCCCCCTCCGACAGGGTGACGATCCGCACCCCGCCGAAGGCCATGCGCTTGAACAAGCCGGCGATGTCCTCCTGGTCGCGGCTGAGGCGGTCAAGGGCTTCGGTCAGGATCACGGCGAAGCGGCCGCGCTGGGCGTCGGCCATCAAGTCCTGGATGCCGGGACGCAGCAGCGAAGCGCCCGAGAGCGCGCGGTCGGCATAGCTGTCCACCACCGTCCAGCCCTGGCGCTCGGCCTGCTGGCGACAGAGGCGCAACTGGTCCTCGATGGAGGCATCGCGTTGGTTGTCGGAGGAATAGCGGGCATAGAGGGCGACACGGATCATGAGCCTTCACTCCTTGCCGGGCTGCTCGGCGTCCGAGCCCTCCGGCCGGTTGTCGTTGGCCGCCTGCTTCATCAGCCAGTCGCGCGCCGCTTGGCGGGCGAGCAGACGGACCAGCGGAACCAGGGCGGCATGGGCGCTTTTGTCCCCGGCCGCGTTGTCGTTCACCGGCAAGGGCAGGTCCATCTCGGCGGCGGTGCGGTCGTCGTCCTCGATCATCGTCGGCTCTCCTCCGGGACCATCCCAGCGGAGAATCAAATTGCGCGCGATATGGGTGCTGTCAACAGCAATGCGTCAATACTATCAAGGCGCTCCATAGCACTCAAGCGTGCAAAAGGAGGTGTCGTGGAAGTTTGTCGCGGCGGAGAGGGCTGTGGCGTAGTGAAAATAATACCGGTATTTTGGCGGCACCCCGTCCTCTTCGTCAGAAAAGGAGCGGTCCCGTTCCTTTTCAACCATGACCGCTTGGCGACAAGAAAGCCGGGCCGGCGGCAGGCTGTCAAGGCCGCAGCCGCGCAGCGGTGGCGCGTCCCGCGCCAGCCTTGACAGCCCGCCGCTGGTCCGGCCAGGTCGCTGCCAAGCGGTCATGGTTTTGTCTGCCTGTCCTGGCGGAAAGGCAGGCAGTGCCAGGAAAAGTGAGGAGTTCCGCCGTATAGCGGTGGAAGGCGGCACGGCATGGGCTGGACGGCACGGCCAGAAAGTATAGGGAATCCGCGCCACTTCACCCCCACGACCCGCCCGC
>DATGZW010000587.1:0-9417 GCA_035297005.1 Patescibacteria group bacterium | reverse complement strand
GCGACAGATCGGGCGGCAGCGCGCCATTGTTGGCGACGCGGGCAGCCTGCTCGTTGGGGAACGGCGAGACGAAATGATCCGACGGACGAGCCGGACGCATGAACATTTCACCCTGGTCGTTCGGACCGTCCTGGACCTGCTTCTCGCCCGCCGCATCCTTGATCTCGTCTTCGGTCAGACCGATATACGAGAGATTGCGGTAGGCCATCAGCCGCATCGAGTGGCAGTTGCTGCAAACTTCCCGATAGACCTGGAAGCCGCGCTTCAACTGCGCCTTGTCGTACTGGCCGAAAACACCGATCCAGGACCAGTCCTGCTTTTCGAGTTTCGGGCCTTCATGGGCCAGGGCCGGGGTCGCGACGGCGACGATAGCCGCGGCGACGGTGGACAGGAGGAACTTACGCATTACGCCTTCTCCATCGGCTGGGCGGCGGTCTTGGCCTTGAGGACAGGGGCGCTGATGCTCAGCGGCAACGGCCGAGGCTTTTCGATCTTGCCCAGCAGCCACAGCAGCGGGAAGAAGCCGAAATAGACGGCGGTCGCGATGCGGCCGATCATCACGGTGGTGTCATCCGGCGGCTGCCCGCCGATGTAACCAAGTACGAAGGTATTCGCCAGGAAGATCCAGAAGACCTGCTTGTACAGCGGGCGGAACTTGGCCGAGCGGACCTTGGAGCTGTCGATCCAGGGCAGGAAGAACAGGACGATGATCGCGCCGAACATCGCCAGCACGCCCATGAGCTTGTCGGGGACCGAGCGCAGGATGGCGTAGAACGGCAGGTAGTACCATTCCGGCACGATATGCGCGGGCGTCACCATCGGGTTCGCCGGGATGTAGTTATCCGGCTCGCCGAAGAAGTTCGGGGCGAAGAAGACGAAGCCCAGGAACACCATCATGAACACGCCGATACCGAACAGATCCTTGATCGTGTAGTACGGGTGGAACGGGATGGTGTCCTGCGGACCCTTGACGTCGATACCCAGGGGGTTGTTCGACTTGACCGTATGCAGCGCGACGACGTGCAGGAACACGACGGCGAAGATCAGGAACGGCAGCAGGAAGTGCAGGGCGAAGAAGCGGTTCAGGGTCGGATTGTCGACCGAGAAGCCGCCCCACAGCAGCGTGACGATGTAATCGCCGACCACCGGGAACGCCGAGAACAGGTTGGTGATGACGGTGGCGCCCCAGAAGGACATCTGGCCCCAAGGCAGCACATAGCCCATGAAGGCGGTGGCCATCATCAGCAGATAGATCACCAGACCCAGCCACCACAACACTTCGCGCGGGGCCTTGTACGAACCGTAGTACAGGCCGCGGAAGATATGGATGTAGACGACGATGAAGAACATCGACGCGCCATTGGCGTGCAGGTAACGCAGCAGCCAGCCATAATTCACGTCGCGCATGATGTGCTCGACGGAGGTGAAGGCCAGCGCCGAATTGGCGGCGTAGTTCATCGCCAGGAACAGACCCGAAAGGATCATGATCACCAGCACCAGCCCCGCCAGCGAACCGAAGTTCCACCAGTAGTTCAGGTTGCGCGGGGTCGGATATTCGACCGCGCTATGCTGCAGGATCGAGAAGATCGGCAGTCGGTCATCCACCCACTGAATGACCTTATTATCGAATTTTTGGCCGCTCATGAATGATCTCCTAGCCGATCCGGACCGACGTGTCGGTCAAGAAGGTGTAATCCGGAACCTTCAGGTTCAGGGGCGCAGGCCCCTTGCGGACGCGGCCCGAGGTGTCGTAATGCGAACCGTGGCAGGGACAGAACCAGCCACCGAAATCGCCACGCGGGTCGGCCGGCTTCTGGCCCAGCGGAATGCAGCCCAGATGGGTGCAGACGCCGACCAGGATCAGCCATTCCGGCTTCTTGACACGGGTCTCGTCGGCAGCCGGATCGCGAAGATCGGCAACGACGACGCTACGCGCCATCTCGATCTCGGCGGCGGTGCGATGACGCACGAAGACCGGCTTACCGCGCCAGGTCACAGTAATCGACTGCCCTTCGGCAACCGGGGTCAGGTCAACCTCGGTGGTCGCCATCGCCAGGGTGTCGGCGGCAGGATTCATGCTGTGGATGAACGGCCAAACCGCCAAGGCGGTCCCGGCCACACCCATGACGGTGGTGGCATAAAGCAAAAAATCCCGGCGCGTTTCGCCCTGCGGGGGCGTGCTCTGGGCATTGGTTGATGTCTCAGCCATGCTAGTCCCTCTAATTGGCCCGCTTAAGCGCGTCTGATGAACCACCAACAACGCATCAACACGACCATCCACCATAGGGCAATGGGGGGGCGATCAGCGACGGGTGAGATAAACAGAAGCCGAGCGGCCCATATAAAGCAAATCGTCCCTCTTGAAAAGCGCGGGATTGCTTGCCATCCCCCCTTTCGAGCGTCACCATGCGCCATGCGAATCGCTCTCTATCAACCGGACATCCCCCAAAACGCGGGAGCAATCCTCAGATTGGGCGCCTGTCTGGGTGTCGACATCGACATTATCGAACCCTGTGGCTTCCTTTTGGACGACCGCCGGTTACGCCGTGCGGGCATGGACTATATGGAACTGGTCCACATGATCCGGCATCGGTCGTGGTCGGCGTTCCTGGCCGAGCGCGCGCCTGGCCGATTGGTGCTTATGACCACCCGCGCCGAGCACAGCCACACCGGCTTCGCCTTCCGCCCCGACGACACCTTGTTGATGGGCCGCGAAAGCGCCGGCGTCCCCGACGAGGTGCATGACGGCGTGCAGGCGCGCATCCGCATTCCCCTCTGCGCCGGAGCCCGCTCGCTCAATGTCGGCATGGCGGCGGCCCTGGTGCTGGGCGAGGCCTTGCGCCAAACCGGCGGCTATCCGCCAGATACTGTGGAGTCCGTCGAATGATCGACGACCGCCAAGCCCGCGCCGTGGCGTGGTTCGAGACCCTGCGCGACGGCATCCGCAACGACTTCGAAGCGTTGGAGGATGAATTCTCATCCAGCCCCCGCCCCGCCGGCCGCTTCGCCGTCACTCCCTGGCAGCGCGAGGGCGGCGGCGGCGGCATCATGTCGCTGATGCATGGGCGGGTGTTCGAGAAAGTCGGCGTCAACATCTCGACGGTGCATGGCGAGTTCAGCCCCGAATTCCGCCGCGCCATTCCCGGTGCCGAAGACTCCGGCGGGGCGTTCTGGGCCAGCGGCATTTCGCTGGTGGCGCATCCCTGCTCGCCGTTGGTACCCACCGTGCATATGAACACGCGGATGATCGCCACGGCGCGCTCGTGGTATGGCGGCGGGGCCGATTTGACCCCGGTGTTCCCGGTCGAAGCCGACACCCAAGACTTCCACGCCGCCCTGAAAGCCGCCTGCGACGCCCATCCTTGCGCCGACCACCCGCGCTTCAAGGACTGGTGCGACCGCTATTTCTTCCTGCCGCATCGCAACGAGGCGCGCGGCGTCGGCGGCATCTTCTTCGACGAACTGACCAGCCCCGACGGCGAAGACGACTTCGCCTTCGTCCGCGATGTCGGCTTGGCCTTCCGCGCCATTTATCCCGAACTGGTGCGCCGCCATATGCACCAGCCCTGGACCGACGAGCAACGCCGTGCCCAATTGGTCAAGCGCGGACGTTATGTCGAATTCAACCTGCTTTACGATCGCGGCACCACCTTCGGCTTGAAGACGGGCGGCAATGTCGAGGCCATCCTGATGAGCCTGCCGCCCGAGGCCCAGTGGCCCTGACGGCGCGGTGGTGCTAGCATCGGGGACAGCCGCCTCTTGGAGACCATCATGAGCAGATTAGCGGTCGCCGCCATCGCCCTGACCGCCCTTGCCGGGATCGCAGCCGCCGCGTTGCTGAGCCGCCCCCAAGCGCCGCCCGAACCTCTGTCCGACACCCCCGCCCAGCGCGACGAAGCCCCGGCTTTGGCTGCCAGCAACGGCCTGGTCTGGCGTGACGGCCCGGCATTGTCACTGCGCCTGAAAAGCGGCGAAGTGCTGACCCTGACCGACCGTATCACCTGCGGCGACCTGCCCTGCCCCATCGAGCTGTCGGCGCAATATCGCTATCGGGGCTGGGATGAAGCCACCGCAGCCTACAAGCTATGGGTCGCGCCCAGCGGCGGTTCCCCGGACATGCTGGTGCCCTTCACCGAAGACGCCAACCTGTTCGACGCCCGCCAAATCGAACCCTCGACCGAGAAGCCGACGCCCCTGCCGATGCCGCCCGCCGCCACCGGGCCGGATCCCGATCTGGCCGAGTGGCTGGCCGACATTGCCTCCGAACGCACCCACAGCGAGGCGCCAAAGCTGGCCGCCGCCGCCGGCAAGGCCGTGCGCGACGGCGCCAAACTCAGCTTGGCCCTGCGCGACGGGCGGCATCTGGTCCTCACCGACGACCTTGCCTGCGGCCAGTTGTCCTGCCCGCCGACGGTGTTCCGCAGCTTCGACTATGCCGGGCTGAGCCCCGATGGCCGCTTCCATGTAATCGAAGAACACTGGGACGAAGCCAACGCCGCCATGCTGGTCGATGTCGCCACCGGGTCGATCGAGGTGCTGCTCGGCCCGCCCAAGTTTTCGCCTGACGGCAAGCGGCTGGCTGCCGCCGTCAGCGATCTGGAATCCTCGGCGCCGCGCCGGCTGGAGGTATGGAACCTAACCAGCGCTGTGCCTGGCGTGGAATACTCGCTGCCCGGCAGCGACGATGACGACACCATCTATGACATCGTCGCCTGGGTCGATGCCGACCATCTGCGGCTGCGGCGCGGCCCCTGGGATTCCAAGGAACGCACGCCGGCAATGCTGGTGCGCAATGGCGGCGGCTGGCATATCGAGGTCGCCAACTAGCCCCAGCCGCGCAATTCTGCTAACGTCGCCGCCGCGCGGCACGTTCTGCTCGCAGCTATCATGCCGGGAACCATGTCCAAATATCTGCGCGGTCTGGTGGCGCTCTCCAGCGTCATCGTCTTTTGCCTTGCCTTGTGGGTGCTTCAACGAGCACTCGATGAATACGACCTCAGCGACATCGCTCGCGCCCTGCACAGCATTTCCTGGCCGGCGATCTTCGCGGCGGTGGCGGCGACCCTGTTGTCCTATTGGGCGCTGACCGGCTTCGACAGTCTGGCCGTACGTTATGTTGGCCGCAGCCTGCCCTATCGGCAGGTGGCGCTAGCCTCGTTCGTCAGTCAGGCGATCAGCAACAGCACCGGCTTCGCCGCCCTGACCGGCACCTCGATCCGTTATCGGCTGTATTCCAACGCTGGCATTTCCGGCGGAGATGTTGGGCGCATGGTGGCGTTCTGCGCGTTGACCTTCAGCCTGGGGTCGGCCAGCGTGGTCGGCGCGGCGATGCTGTTCGAGCCGCGCCCGGTCAGCATCGCCCTGACCTTGAAGCCTCTGCTGGTGCAGGCCATCGGCGCGATCATCGTGCTCGCCTTGGCCGGCTATGCCATCGCCACCACCCGTGGCGCGCGGAAAGTCACCATCGGCCGTTGGAGCGTTGCGCTGCCGTCGTGGAAAATGACCGGCGCGCAAACCGTCCTCGCCGCCATCGATCTGGCTTTGGCCGCCACCGCGCTGTACGTGCTGCTGCCGCATCATGGCGCGCTGGCCTTTCCCGCCTTTCTGGGCCTTTACGCGGTGGCGCTGTTCGCCGGCGTGCTCAGCCATGTGCCGGGCGGGCTGGGGGTGTTCGAAGGTTTGATGGTGCTGCTGCTGCCGCAATTGCCGGCGACCCATGTGCTGGGCGCGCTGGTGATTTACCGGCTGGTCTACAACCTGTTGCCGCTGGTCGTCGCCGCCCTGATGCTGGCCGCCTTCGAGGCATGGCAGCGCGCCCACACGGTCAGCGTCACCGCGCGCTGGCTGGGCAACACCTTGCAGGCGCTGGCTCCGGCGCTGTTCTCGGCGATGGCGCTGCTGGGCGGCACGGTGATGCTGTGGTCAGGCGCCACTCCCGCGATCCATCGGCGCTTGGAGTTCCTGCACGATCTGGTGCCGCTGCCGGTGATCGAGGCCTCGCACCTGCTGGGCAGCGTCGTCGGGCTGTGGCTGGTGCTTCTGGCGCGCGGGCTGTACCGCCGCCTCGACGGCGCCTATTGGCTGGCCTGCGCGCTGTATCTGGCCGGTATCGTGTTCTCCATCCTCAAAGGTTTCGACTGGGAGGAAGCCGGCTTCCTGACCATTCTGCTGCTGGTGCTGGCTCCGGCGCATAGCGCGTTCTATCGCAAGGCCTCGCTGATCGAGCAACGCTTCACCCCCGGCTGGGCCGCCGCCGTCGCCGTGATCGCCGGAGCCAGCGTGTGGCTGGCGATGTTCGCCTTCAAGCATCACGGCTATTCGCGCGAGATGTGGTGGGACTTCGCCTTCGATTCCGACGCCCCGCGCACCCTGCGCGCCACCGTCGCCGTGGTGGTCGTGGCTGGAGCTTGGACCTTGTCGCGGCTGCTGGCTCCCGCCCGCACCCGGCAAACCGAGCCCGACGACGCCCAACTGGCCAAGGCCAAGGACATCGCCCTGGCCAGCCCGTCGGCGGAAGCGCAAATCGCCCTGTTGGGCGACAAGAGCTTCCTTTTCGATCCCAAGGACCAAGCGTTCTTGATGTATGCCGTCTCCGGGCGCAGTTGGGTCGCCTTGGGCGATCCGGTGGGGCCGCAGGAGTGCTGGCCCGACCTGATTTGGCGCTTCCGCGAGATGGTCGACCGCGCCTCGGGCTGGCCGGTATTCTATCAGGTCAGCGGCGAGGCCTTGCCGTTCTACCTTGATCTTGGCCTGTCCTTCGTCAAGCTGGGCGAGGAAGCCCGCGTCTCGCTGACCGAGTTCTCGCTGCAAGGCTCGGCCCGCAGCGAACTGCGCTATGTGCAAAAGCGCGCGGTCAAGGACGGCTCCAGCTTCGAGGTGGTTTCCGCCGAGGCCGTGCCCGCCCTGCTCCCCGAATTGCAGGCGATTTCCGACGCCTGGCTGGACAGCAAGCACACCAAGGAAAAGCGTTTCTCGCTGGGCGGCTTCGATGCCGATTACCTGTCGAACTTTTCCATCGCCCTGGTCCGCCGCAACGGCAAGATCGTCGCCTTCGCCAATCTGTGGATGTCAGGCGGCTCCGAGGAAATGGCCGTCGATCTGATGCGCCATTCCGCCGACAGCGGTTATGGCGTGATGGACTATCTGTTCATCGAGGCCATGCTGTGGGCGCAAGCCAAGGGCTTCCGCTGGTTCAGCTTCGGCGTCGCCCCGTTGTCGGGCATGCGCGACAACGCCTTGGCTCCGTTGTGGAACCGCCTGGGCGCTTTCGTCTATCGGCACGGCGAGGATCTGTACAATTTCCAGGGTCTGCGCCGCTACAAAGAGAAGTTCCTGCCGGTATGGCAGCCGCGCTTCATGGCCTCGCCCGGCGGCATGGTGCTGCCGCGCGTCGCCGCCGACGTGGCGACGCTGATATCGGGCGGGATGAAAGGTCTGGTGATGAAATGACGACGATCCGCGCAACCGTCCTGGCCGTGGCCCTGCTGGCAGCGCCGCTGACCGCGCTGGCCCAAAGCGCGCCCACTTTGCCCAAGGGCACCGTGGTCGAGTACCGTGCCGGAGAAGGCGCCAACCGCGATCTGGCCTTGATCATCTCGGGCGATGGCGGCTGGGCCGACCTGGACCGCCAAGTCGGCAACCGTCTGGTGGCGCGCGGCACCAGTGTCGTCGGCTTCGATGCCATGAAATACTTCAGCGACACCCGCAGCCCCGACCAGACCGCGCGCGATGTCGATGCCACTCTGACTTATTACCTGAAGGCCTGGGACAAGGACCGCATCGTCCTGGTCGGCTTTTCCTTCGGCGCGTCGGTGATGCCGTTCGTGCTCAACCGCATGCCGGACGCGTTGAAGAGCAAGGTCGCGCTGACCGCCCTGCTGGCGTCGAACACCTATGCCAATTGGGAAATTCACTGGGGCGACTGGCTGCACGACAAGCCGCATGACAGCGCCCTGCCGCTGGCCCCGGAAATGGCCAAGCTGAGCGGCGTCAAGCTGCTTTGCGTCTATGGCGCCGACGAGGCCGCCGAGTCGTTGTGCCCGACCCTGCCGCCCGCTGCCGCCGAGGTTCTGAAACTACCCGGCGGCCATCATTTCGACGAGAACTACCCCAGCCTCGCCGACCAGATTTTGCGCCGGGTGCCGTAGTGAGCGCTACACCCGCTTGAAAATCAGCGAGGTGTTGATCCCGCCGAAGGCGAAGTTGTTCGACATCAGATAGTCGATCTCCAGCGCCCGGCTATCGGTCATCACGTAATCCAGCTCGGCGCAACGTTCATCGACGTTTTGCAGATTGGCGGTGGCGACGAAGCGGCCGTCGCGCATCATTTCGATGCCCAACCACGCTTCGACCGCGCCGCAGGCTCCCAGGGAATGGCCGAAATGGCCTTTCAGCGAATGGATCGGCGCGCGTGGCCCCAAGACATCGTGGGTCGCTTTGCTCTCGGCGACATCGCCCCATTCGGTGGCGGTGCCGTGGCCGCAGACAAAGCCGATGGCTTCGGGCGGCAAGCCGGCATCGTCCAAAGCCAGACACAACGCCCCCTGCATGGTCGCCGCCTGCGGCTGGGTCACATGGTTGCCGTCGGAATTGCAGCCGAAACCGACGATCTCGGCATGGATGCGGGCACCGCGCGCGCGGGCGTGTTCGTATTCCTCCAGGATCAGCGTCCCAGCGCCTTCGCCGATCACCAGCCCGTCACGGTCGCGGTCATAGGGGCGCGGCGTCAGATGCGGGGTATCGTTGCGGGTGCTGGTGGCATAAAGCGTGTCGAACACCGCCGAATCGGTGATGTCCAATTCCTCGGCCCCGCCGGCGATCATCACATCGGCCTTGCCCCAGCGGATCGATTCATAGGCGAAGCCGATGCCCTGGCTACCCGAGGTACAGGCGCTCGATGTCGGGATGATGCGCCCGGTAACGCCGAAGAACAGCCCGATATTGACCACCGCCGTATGGCTCATCATCTGGATATAGCTGGTGGCGTTGAGATGGCGCGAGGCTCCGTCGCGCTTCAGTTCGGAAAAGCCCAACACCGCGTCGGGACTGCCGAAGGACGAGCCATAGGCGATGCCGGTGCGGCCATTGCGCACGATCGGATCATCCAACAGCCCCGCATCGGCCAGGGCGCGTTCGGTGGCATAGACCGCCATGCGCGACACCGGCCCCATGGTGCGCAGCTTCTTGCGCGGATAGCGGTCCTCGACCGAGAACCCCACCACGGGAGCCGCCAGCCGGGTGTTGATGCCGGTATAGCGGTCCCATTCGGGCATTCTGCGGATGCCGGTACGGCCTTCGGCGAAGGCCGCGCCGATGCTTTGCCAGTCTTCGCCCAAAGCGGTGACGCCCGCCATCCCGGTGACAACGACGCGCCGCATCAGACCATTCCTCCATTGACCGAAATCACCTGCCGGGTGA
>DATGZW010000586.1:0-3582 GCA_035297005.1 Patescibacteria group bacterium | reverse complement strand
GACGCTCCGGCGGCCGCTCCTCAAATACCGGGCACGGATATCATCGTCCTGTTGGCCAGTGACACCTTCTTTGGCCCCAGCACCGCCGCACAAGGCGTTGCCGCCCGATTCTACTGCTCATCGCGCGGCAAGGTCGCCGAGTTGGTGTCGCGCGAACGGCCCAAGGAAATGCAGGAAGACATCCTTACCGACTACTCGGTGCTGACCTATCGCTGCGTCATTCCCGGCGGACGTTAAGGTGACGTGACCGGCGTCGAAGCCGGTCACGTCCAGCCGCCGCTATTTCGAGGCGACCAGTCTGGCTTTGATCGGATCGAAGACGGATTTCGGCAACACCTTCTTGGCGACCAGATCGTCGGTGCTGGCATAGGGCCGGTTGGCGATGATCTTCTGCGCGCGCTTCTTGCCGATCCCCGGCAAGCTATCGAGTTCGGAGGCGGACGCCTTGTTGATGTCGATCATGGCCCCATGCGGCATCTCTTTAGCGATGCTGCCGGCCATGTTGCCCGTGGACGGCTTGGCTGGAACCGCCGAGGTCGCGGCCGGGGGCGTGGATTGCGCGAAGGCGGGCGACTGGCAGACCAACCCGGTCAGACCGAGCAACAGGACGGCGACGGCAATACGACTCATGGGAAATATCTCCACTGTGGGACGCGGATCGGCCCGTCACTGACATGGCTGCCACCATTACCCGGATCAATGCTCCCATACGGACGCCCCGAGCAACCGGGCGTGCATAATCTGCCGGGACCAACGCCATAGGCTCTTCGTCGATTCCACTGCTCGTGCTATGAAGATCGCGGGTGGCGCAAAGCGAGGAGATTGTGATGTTAAACCATTGGCAAATCGTCAGAACTGTCGCCTTGGCAGCCGTACTGGGCATTAGCGCGGCAACCGCCGCCTTGGCCGCCGAACCGGCCAACAAGGTGATTACCCTGCGGGCCGATCCGTCCTGTCCGTCGAATTGCGACCCCGGCAGCGACCGCCCCGGCTACGACATTGAAATCGCTAAGAAAATCTTCGGCGATGCCGGATACGAGGTGGACTACAAAGCGTTGAGCTGGTCGCGCACTGTGGTCGAAGTCCGCAATGGCACCTTCGACGCCTTTGTCGCCGGCATCAAGGACGACGCCCCCGACTTCCTGTTCCCGCAAGAGCCTGCCGGCATGTTGGTCAACGCCTGCGCCTCACGCAAGGGCACCGGCTGGAAATGGGACGGCGTACAATCCCTGTCCAACAAGGTCTTGGGGATCATCCCGTCCTACCAGTACTGGCCCGAGCTTAAGGAATACATCGACGCCAACGCCAGCAACCCCAAGCGGGTCCAGCCTGTCGCCATGATGAACGCGCTTGAGCTGAACCTGAAAAAGCTGACGATCGGCCGTATCGACGTCACCTGCGACGACATCAGCAACCTGCGCTTCTACAGCAAAGAGATGAACCTGGCCGACAAGATCGAGTTCACTCCGGGAATCGGCGAACAAGTCCCCAATTACATCGCCTTTGGCCCGACCAACCCGCGCGGCCCGGAATTGGCTCGGCTGTGGGATGCCGGAATTCAGAAGATGCGCGCCAGCGGAGAGTTGCGTACAATCCTGCAACGGTATGGCGTGTCCGACTGGAAGTAGCCGCGAACACCGCAAGAAAGTGGAGACCATGGCGGCAGGAAAAGGGGGCGGAGGATCGGCGGGCCTGCTGGTGGGCAGCCCGATGCGGCATCTCGCGTTCAAATTCCTGCTGATCGTCATCCCCGTGGTGACGCTGTTCACCGCCGCCGTATCCGCCGTGCTGGTGCGCGAGGTCTATAGCGGCCTGACCAATGAATTGCTGGCCCGCGCCCAGCATCTGACCCGCAGTTCGGCCACCGCCCTGGCCGAACCGCTGTGGAGCCTGAACAGCGTCACCATCCAGGCCATCGTCAATTCGCTGTCCGAATATGACGAGATCTCTTGCACCGAGGTCACCGAAAGCGCCACCGGCACCACCTATGCCTGGCCCGCGCTGGGCTGCACCCAAAGCTCGACCGCCGACCGCCTGACCGAAGACGTCATGTATGCCGACCAGTCGGTGGGGCGGATCGAGGTGTTGTTCCGCCGCGAACCCATCGCCAAGACCATCAAGGACGACATCATCAAAGGTGTGTCGATGTTCGTCGTACTGGTGCTGGTCACGGTGGTAACGGCATTGATCGCCCACCGCATCACCATCGGCACCCCGCTGCTCAGTCTGCTGCTGTCGATTCGCGGCGGCGGCAACCGCTTCGTCCAATGGTCGTCGCGCGACGAATTGGGCGAGGTCATCACCGCCTATAACGACATGATCCGCCGCGTCGATGCCCGCACCGAGGAATTGGAAGCCGCACGCCGTCAAGCCGAAGCCGCCAGTCAAGCCAAGTCGGAATTCCTGGCGGTGATGAGCCATGAAATCCGCACGCCGATGAACGGCATCTTGGGGATGACCCGGCTGGTGCTCGACAGCCCGCTGGATTCCTGGCAGTGCGAGCATCTGCAAACGGTGTTGTCGTCGGGCGAAGCGCTGATGACCGTGCTCAACGACATTCTCGACTTCTCCAAGCTGGAAGCCGGCAGCCTGGAATTCGTCGATGACGACTTCGCCCCCGGCACCATCGTCGAAAGTGTGCTGTCCTTGATGCGCTCGCGCGCCGTCGAAAAGGGCATCACTCTCAATGCCGAGATTTCGCCGCTGGTCCCCGCCTATCTGCGCGGCGACCCGTTGCGGCTGCGTCAGGTGCTGCTCAATCTGATCGGCAACGCAATCAAGTTCACCGAAAAGGGCGGCGTCGTCATCCGCGTCGAACCCGATTTGCTGGCCGTCGGCGAGGATGTGGAGCACACGCCGTCCCACGTCACCATGCGCTTCATCGTCAGCGACACTGGCATCGGCATCGCCGAAGAGGCCAAGAAGAACCTGTTTCGCTCGTTCTCGCAGGCCGACAGCTCGATCTCGCGCCGCTTCGGCGGCACCGGTCTGGGGCTGGCCATCTGTAAAAAGATCGTCGATTTGCAGGGCGGCCAAATCGGCCTGGATTCGCAGGCCGGGTATGGCAGCCGATTCTGGGTGGTGCTCGGCTTCGGTATCGGCGAGGAACCAACGGTCGCCACGGGATCGCGGACCGCTGCCCAAAAGGTGCCGACTGTCCGCCCCATGCGCATCCTGCTGGCCGAGGATTCTCCGGTCAACCAGCGCGTCGTCGTCGGCATTCTGGGCAAGCGCGGCCATTGGGTAACCGTCGCCAAGGATGGCCGGGTGGCTCTGGACGCGGTCATGCGGGAGTCGTTCGACCTGATCCTGATGGACATGCACATGCCGGAAATGGACGGGCTGGAGGCCACCCGCCGCATCCGCGCGCTGGATCCGCCCTCCAGCAAGACGCCGATCGTCGCCCTGACCGCTGCCGCCTTCCGCGAACACAGCCAAGCCTGTCTGGACGCCGGCATGGAACAGGTGCTGCACAAGCCGTTCCAGCCCGAACACCTGATTCTAACCGTCGAATCCTACGGCCACCCCAAGGACGCCGCCGAACTGGCCGCACCAGTGGCGCCGACCGCACCGGTCGCACCA
>DATGZW010000585.1:0-6466 GCA_035297005.1 Patescibacteria group bacterium | reverse complement strand
AGGCCATCCATCACCGGCATCTGCACATCCATCAGCACTGCGTCGAAAGCCTGGGGATCGGCGCCCAGCATCTCGACCGCCAGCGCGCCATTTTCGGCGATGGCAACCACCACCCCAGCGGCCTCCAACATCTCACAGGCGACTTGGCGGTTGATTTCGTTGTCCTCGACCACCAGCACGCGCGCGCCTTGCAACCCCGGCAGGATCCCGGCCGTGGCGGCTGTCAGTTCAACCACCTGACGGCCGAACGCGCGCATGATGGCGTCGACCAGCGTCGACGGCGTCACCGGCTTGGTCAGCACCTCGTCGAGCCGCACCCCACCAGCCTCGTCGAGCACGTCGTTGCGGTCATAGGCGGTGACCATGAAGATCGTCGGCAAGCTGGTCAGATTCAACTCGTCGCGGATGCGCCGCGCCGTCTCGACGCCGTCCATCCCCGGCATCTTCCAGTCGAGCAGCACCAGATCGTAGGGCGTCTCGCCCTCGCCGGCGGTGGCCCGCACCAACTCCACCAAAGCCTCCTCGCCGCTGGCGCAGGACTCCGCCTGAAAGCTCAGCATGCGCAGACACTCGACCAGCATGGTGCGCGCGGTGTCGCTGTCGTCCACCACCAGCACCCGCAGCCCGCGCAGATCGCTGGCCGGCATCACGGCCGGACGCTGTTCCACCGATGTCACGCCGAAAGGAATGGTGAACCAGAAGCGGCTGCCCTGCCCCGGCGTGCTGTCGACGTCGATTGCGCCGCCCATCATCTCGACCAGCCGCTTGCTGATGACCAGCCCCAGCCCGGTGCCGCCATAGCGCCGGGTCATCGAGCCGTCGGCCTGGGAGAAAGCGCGGAACAGCCCGTGACGCTGCTGCGGGCTGATACCAATGCCGGTGTCGCGCACCTCGAAGCGCAGCACCGCCTGCCCGTCCTCGTGGCTGACCAGATCGACCGAGACCACCACCTCGCCGTGGTCGGTGAACTTGACGGCGTTCGACACCAGATTGAGCGCCACCTGACGCAGCCGCAACGGATCGCCGATCAGCCCCTGCGGCAGCGCCATCGGGATGCGGATGACCAACTCCAGGCCCTTTTGCGCGGCCTGCAAGGCGACCATCTGCGATACCGCGCCCAGCACCTCGTCAAGCCGGACATCGACCGCCTCGATCTCCATCCGCCCAGCCTCGATCTTGGAAAAGTCGAGAACGTCGTTGACGATGCCCAGCAGGGCGAAGGCCGAGCTGTGGATCTTTTCCAGATAATCGCGCTGACGCGGCGTCGGCTCGGCCCGCAGCGCCAGATGGCTCAGCCCGAAGATGGCGTTCATTGGCGTACGGATTTCATGGCTCATATTGGCCAGGAACTCGCCCTTGGCGCGGTTGGCGAATTCAGCCGCCTGCTTGGCCTCGATCAACAGCCGTTCGACGCGTTGATGCTCGGTCACATCCTCAAACACCAGCATCAGATGCGGCTTGCCTTGGACATAAAAGCGCGACAGCGCGCATTTCAGCCAAGCATCGTGACCGAAGCTGGTGCGCAGTTCGAACGACTCGCAGCGCGGCTCGCCGGTGTCGAGCACCGTGCGGGCCAGATCGTAAAGACCGCAGGCCCGCCACGACATCAACTCGTTGAAGTTCTGGCGCAGCATCAGTTCGGTGGAACTGCCGAGCACCCGTGCCGCCGCCGGATTGGCCAGCACGCAACGGCCCTCGGCCCGATAGGCCAGAATGCCGGAAATGGTTTCCGAAACGATGCGCTGATTAAGGTCGTAGATCTCGCGCACCCGCCCCTCGGCGGAAAGACGCTCCATTTCCGAGGCGGTGCGCGCCGCCACCAGAGCCATGATCTCGCGCCCGCGCAGCGGCAGCCTCAGCACCCGCCGCGACACCGCCGCCAGAACGGCCAGCACCTGTCCGTGACGATCGACCACCGCGACGCCAACAAAGCCCCGCGCCGCGCGGGCATTCAGCCGCTGGTCGCGCGGATACCGTCCGGCCACGCCATCGGGCAAATGCATGAAGCCGTCGCGCAGAACCACCTGCCACGGCGTGTCCTCGACGATATAGGTCGCGGCGAAGGGAACGCCATCCGATAGCGCGGCGATCGACTGCGCCCGCCCCGAGGGCTCCAGCGTCGCCAACACGCAGGCATCGGCGCCCAGCCAGTCGTAAAGCCAGCGCACCAAACTGTCGAAATGCTCCTGTCCGGTGCGACCGATGGTGTTGGTGACCAACGATTCGATCACCATCTCGCTTTGGCGCCGCTCGGTGACGTCGATGCCGAAGGACAGGCTGGAGAGGCCGGCGCGATCCACAGGAAAATAGGTATTGCTCCAGCCGATGACCAGTTCGCGGCCATCCTTGGTCAGAATGGGGTTCTCGAAGGTTTCGGGCATGTGGCCGCTGGCGACGATGCCTTCAAACAGCCGCCAAACCTCGGGATAGCGGTCGCGCGGCACCACCAGATCGAACCAGTTGCGGCCCATCACCTCGGCCTTGCTGTAGCCAGAACACTGTTCAGCCACCCGGTTGAAAATAACCACGCGGCCCTGGACATCAAGGCCGACGACCAGCGCATTGGCCGCCTCGATCAGCGTTTCGGCGAAGTCGCGGGCCTCGCTCAGATGGCGTTCGACGCCGCGCCGCACTTCCAGCATCTGGTTGAACTGATCGGCAACGGCGACGATTTCACGCGGACCATGCAGATCCAGATGCGTGTCCAGCCGGCCGCTGGCGACGGCCCGGGCAGCGACGGCGACCTCACCCAACGGCAAGATGATGCCGCGCGACAGGACATAGGCCACCGCTCCGGCGAACACGGTCAAGGCGATGATGGCCAAGGCCTGTTCGTACAACGCCGACCGCACCGGCCCCAACACCGTCTCGGTCGAAACGCCCGCCAGCACATGCCAGTTCGACGGCATCACGGTCGTGAAGCCATAGATGCGCTCGACGCCGAGTTCGCCCTTGTCCTGCCCGGTGCCCTCGACCGACGCCAGCGCGGCGGCGACCAGTTTGTTGCTGGCCAGATTGCGCCCGACCCAGCGCTTGGAATCCTCGGACCGCGCCACCACGGTGCCCAGGTCATCGACGACGGTGACAAAAGCGCCGCCCGGCAGACCGGCGCCGTTCTTGATCGGTTCGATGCGGCTCAGGCGCAGCGGCAGAACCAGCACGCCGGTAATCCGGCCATCGTCGTCATGCAGCGGCATGGCGATCACCGATACCCACACCTTCGACAACAGGCCGTAATAGGGATGGCCGTAAACCAGACGTTTCTCGGCCATCACCCGCTTGAACCATTCGGTGTCCGCCACCGACGGATAATGCCCGGACTCCGGTCGCGGCAGCCCCGAACAAACGACCTCTCCATCCGGACGAACCACGCCGAAATCAACGAATCGGCGGTCGAGGACGGCGAACGCGGCGGTGATGGGGTCGCATAGATCGGCATCGACGCTGCGGACATCCGGCCGCTGCGACAGGCCGGTCAGCACCGTCACGCTGTCGGCCAACAACTCTTCGACATTGCCGCCGACCAGCTTGGCCAACGACAGCGTCTGGTCCCGCGCATCGGCGATATCGTCGCGGGCGGAGCTGATGGCGCTATAGGTGGTCAGCCCGAAGAAGGGCAGCACCGTACACAGCACCAGCGCCCAAAGGCGGGCGCGGATCGACCATCGTTTGAAAGTCATGCTGCGCCCCTAAGTCCGGCTACCCAGAGTGAAGCGGAAGGTGCAGCCGGCGCCCGGCTCGGACTCCACCCAGATGCGCCCGTGATGGCGTTCGACGATGCGTTTGCACAAGGCCAGACCGACCCCCGATCCGGCGAACTCGGCTTCGGTGTGCAGGCGGGCGAAGATGCCGAAGATCCGTTCGAAATGCCGGGTATCGATGCCGATGCCGTTGTCGCGCACGAAGAACACCGGCCGTCCCGTACGGCCCGACACGCCCACCTCGACCACCGGCGGCACATCGGGCCGGTGGTATTTGAGGGCGTTGCCGATCAGGTTCTGGAACAGGGTCACCAACTGGTCGCCATCGGCTGTGACAATCGGCAGCGGCCCGACGCGGATGCTGGCGGCGCTTTCCTCGATCGGCACCACCAGATTGTCCATCGCCGCCGCCACCGCCTGGGCTGGATCGACGCGTTCCAGCGTCACCCCGCCCGATCCGGCGCGAGAGAACACCAGCAGCGCCTGAATCAGCTTGTTCATGCGGACGGCGCCGCCCAGCGCCATATCGACATAGTCGCGGCCTTCGTCGTCCAGGCGTTCGGTGTGGCCGCGCTTGAGCAATTGCAGAAAGCTGGTCACCGCGCGCAGCGGCGCCTGCAAATCATGGCTGGCGGCATAGGCGAAGCTTTGCAGATCGGCGTTCGAGCGTTCTAACTCGGCGGTCTTGGCCACCAGCGCCTCTTCGGCCAGCCGGCGGGTGATATGGTTTCGCACGCGGGCGCGCAGGATGGCCGACGAGATCGGCTTGAAGATGTAGTCGATGGCCCCGGCGTCCAGCCCCTGGGCCTCATCGGCTTCCTCGGACAGGGCGGTGACGAAGACCACCGGGATGTCCGCCGTGAGCGGATCAGCCTTCAAGCGGCGGCAGACTTCGTAGCCGTCGAGGTCAGGCATGACCACGTCGAGCAGCACCAGATCGGGCAATTCGCGGGCGGCGATGGTCAGCGCCTCGCTGCCGCTGGTGGCGAACAACACCTCGTAATCGCCAGCCAGCGCCGTCGCCAACACCTGGATGTTCGAGGCCATGTCATCGACGATGAGGATTACCGATTTCCGCATCATGGCAGGATTCCCGGAGCAAGCGCCGTCATGGCGCGAAGGATGCACTCGACCCCGTCCATGGCCTCGGCGAAGTCGAGCCGGCCCAGGGCCGCTTCGACCAGGGCGGTATCGTCGGGGTAATGCGGGCGCAATTGCGGGGCCACGGCGGCGAAGCGCTCCCGCGCTTTCATGCTGCGACGTTTGAGCTGCGCCGCGATCTCCACCAACAGCGGCTCGACGGCGGCCCGGTCAAGGGTGACGGCGGCGGTGGCGGAAACCTCGGCCGCCGCGTCCTCGCCCAATTGCTTGGCGCTGGCGACCACCACATCGACGGCGCGTTGCAAGCGCTCGATCAACGCCCCCAGCGGCGCGGCATTGCGATCGACGATGGCGTCCTCGACCGCCGCCGCCGCCGCCCGCACATCCTCGGCCGACAGATTAGCGGCGATGCCGTGCACCGCATGGGCAAAACCGCGCGCCACATCCCATTCGCCACCAAAAGCGGCGTCGCCGATGACCGATCCGATACGCGCGTAATCGCGGGCAAAGTCACGCACCAGTTTGCGCAGCAAGCGGCTGTTGCCGTTCAGCCGCCGTAGCGCCGAGGGAATATCCAAACCGGGCAAATGGGCGGGAAACAACGCCGCCGCCGCCGGCCCCGTCAGCGGCTGCGTCAGATCGCGGACCACCAGACGCGCCAGCACCTCGGCCAGACGTTCGGGATCGATGGGTTTGGACAGATGTTCGTTCATCCCCACGTCCAGGCAACGATTGCGCTCGGAGGTCATCGCATGGGCGGTCATGGCGACGATCGGCAGTTCGGTCAGGCCCAGGCCCAGGCGGATCTCGCGGGTGGCCTGATAGCCGTCCATGACCGGCATTTGCAAATCCATCAGCACCACGTCGAAGGCCCGGTCCTGTGACAGCACACCCACCGCCTCGCGCCCGTCATGCGCGCATTCGACCCGCAAACCCAAATTCTCCAGCACCTCGCGGGCGACTTGGCGATTGATTTCGTTGTCTTCGACCAGCAGCACCCGGCCACCGCGCAACGGGCGCGGGCGCGCGCCCTGACCGGGAGCGCGCGGCTCGGGGCGCGGCATGACGCCGACCGGGTGACCGACCAGCACCCCCATCACCGCATCCAGCAAGGTCGATGCGCCGACCGGCTTGATCAGAAAGCCGTCGAACCCGCTCATCGCCGCCTCGCGCATCAGCGCGTCCTTGGCATGGGCGGTGACCATGATCAGGGCCGGCAGCTCGGCAGCCGTGGAGCTGTCCTTGATGTTGCGGATGGTTTGCAGACCGTCCATGCCCGGCATCAGCCAATCGACCAAAGCCAGGGCGAAGGGGCTGCCGGATTGCTCCGCCGCCTGCAACTGGCCCAGTGCCGCCTCGCCCGAGCCGACGGCGGTCACCGCGAAGCCTTGCGCCGCCAGCATCGCCGAGAGAATCTCGCGCGAGGCTTGGCTGTCATCGACCACCAGCACCCGCACCCCGGCGGCGGCGGGCACATACGCCGAAACGCCGCCATCGTCGAGGTCAGTGAACTCGCCGGAAAAGGCGAAGACGCTGCCGCGCCCCGTCGTGCTCTCGACCGTGATATCGCCACCCATCATCGTCACCAACCGGCGCGAGATGGTCAGGCCCAGCCCGGTGCCGCCGAATTGCCGCGTCGTCGATTGATCGGCCTGGATGAACGG
>DATGZW010000584.1:0-3922 GCA_035297005.1 Patescibacteria group bacterium | reverse complement strand
GATGAAGCGCAGCGATTGCGTCAGCCACAGGATGCCGGTCAGGCCAACGGTGACCAGCACCATCCCGACGGCAAGTTGACGCAATATGTAGCGGACGATCACCAGCATAGCGGCGGATTATGACTGGGCGGTGGGGTTAAGAACAGGCCAAACCGACGGGTCCGCGTGATTTCCCGACGCCCAGCGCCCAACGCCGCCCGACATCAAGCGGGCGGACGGTCGATGGTGCGGTGAAAAGGCGAGGGCGGAAGGCGTTACAGCACCTTTCCCGGATTCATGATGCCCTGAGGGTCGATCACGGATTTGATCTTGCGCATGATGTCGAGTTCAAGCGGCGCTTTGTAATGCGCCAACTCGTCCTTTTTCAGCACGCCGATGCCATGTTCGGCGCTGATGGAGCCGCGCATGCCGACGACGATGTCGTGGACGATGCGGTTCATCCGTTCCCATTCGTCGATGAAGCCCTGCTTATCGGCGCCGACCGGCTGGCTCAGGTTGAAATGGATGTTGCCGTCGCCGACATGGCCGAACGGCACCACCCGCACGCCGTCCAGCGCCGCTTCGACCTCGGCGGTGGCGCGGCGGATGAACTCGGGCACCGACGAGGTCGGCACCGACACATCGTGCTTGATGCTGCCGCCCTCGCGCTTTTGCGCCTCGGGCACGCCTTCGCGGATGCGCCATAAGCCGTTGCGCTGGTCCAGCGAGGCGGCGATCACCGCATCGACCACTTCGCCCTCTTCCAGCGCCGCGCCTAGCAGGGTTTCCAGGGCTTCGGACAAATTGCTGTCGGGGCGCGAGGTCGACAGCTCGATCAGCACATACCACTCATGCAGCGCATCGAAGGGATCGCTGACGCCGGGGACGTGGGTGCAACCCAGCTCCAAGCCGCGCCGGCACACCAGTTCGAAGGCGGTGACCTGATCGCCGGTGGTGGCGCGGGCGCGGGCCAGCAGGGCCAGCACCGAATCCAAATCGGCCAGGGCGCAGAACGCGGTCTGCACGTCCTTCGGCTTGGGGAACAGCTTGACCACGGCGGCGGTGATGATGCCCAGTGTGCCTTCGCCGCCGATGAATAGATGCTTGAGGTCGTAGCCGGTGTTGTCCTTGCGCAGCGAGCGCAGGCCGTCCCATACCTGACCGTCGGGCAGAACCACTTCCAGCCCCATGACCAGTTCGCGGGTGTTGCCATAGCGCAGCACGCCCGAACCGCCGGCATTGGTCGAGATATTGCCGCCGATCTGGCAACTGCCCTCGGCGCCCAAGCTCAGGGGGAACAAGCAACCGGCCTCGTCGGCCTTTTGCTGCACCGTTTGCAGGATGACGCCGGCCTCGACCGTCATGGTGAAGTTGAGCGGATCGACGGCGCGCACATGGTTCATGCGCGACAGGCTGACAAGCACCTGATGGCCGCTGACATCGGGGGCCGCGCCGCCGCATAAGCCGGTGTTGCCGCCTTGCGGGACGATGCCGATACCGGCCTCGGCGCACAGGCGCACCACCTCGGCGACCTCGGCTGTCGAGCCGGGGCGAACCACCATGCGGGCGTGACCATGATACAGCCCCCGTTCCTCTTCCAGGTACGGGGCCATTTCGGTGGGGTCCGTGATCAGACCATGCGGCCCAACAACGGCGGCGATGCGCGAGAGCAGATCCTGAGTCATGGCCAAATGATGTAGCGCCAAGCGGCTCGCGTTACAAGCGCGGTTATGCTGAGCTTCGGGGGACCGCCGCTCGCCGCAGGCGATCATTGATGGCCAGCCCCAGGCCGTGATGGGGGATCGGCGCGACGGCGATGCCGCTGAATTCGGCGCGGTCGAGGGCGCGCAGCAGGGCGAACAGATTGGCCGCCGCCTCGGCCAGATCGGCGGTGGGGCTAAGGTTCAGCGTCGCTTGGGGCAGCGGGCCGAAGCCCAGCAGGGCTTCGCCGGGCAGGGCGGCTTGGGCGTCCAGGCGTACCGGCAAAGCGGGGGCGTAATGGCTGGCCAGCATGCCGGGCGAGCGCGGCCCGTCCTCGTCATGGCCTTGGGCGACGGCGATGGGGCCGAGCAGGATCTCCAACTGTTCGCGGGTGACTCCGCCGGGGCGCAGCAAGGTCGGTGTCGCCGTGGTCAGGTCGAGCACGGTGGATTCCACCCCGACCCGGCAGGCGCCGCCATCAAGGATCATCGCCAGCCGCTCGCCCAAGCCCTCTTCGACATGGGCAGCGGTGGTCGGGCTGACCCCGCCCGAGGGATTGGCGCTGGGGGCGGCGACCGGACGGCCGGTGGCGCGCAGCAGGGCCAGGGCGACGGGATGCGCCGGCACCCGCACGGCGATGCTGTCCAACCCGGCAGAGGCCAGCAGCGACACCGTCGAGCCAGCCGCGCGCGGCAGCACCAGCGTCAGCGGACCGGGCCAAAAAGCGGCGGCCAATCGACGGGCGCGCTCGTCCAACGTCACCAACTCGGCGGCGGCGGCAATGTCGGCGACATGGGCGATCAGCGGGTTGAAGGTGGGGCGGTTCTTGGCGGCGAAAATGGCGGCAACGGCGCGGTCGTCGGTGGCGTCGGCTCCCAGGCCATAGACCGTCTCGGTAGGGAATGCCACCAGCCGTCCCTCGCGCAACAAGGCGGCGGCGGCGGCGATGGCGGAGTCGGAGGCGGCAATAATGGTCATGGCGGGGGCACTCAAGGGGGGCTTCAAACGATATAGAACCGCCCCTCCGCTGTCATGCCCGCGCTTGTCGCGGGTATCCACGCCGGGAGGGCGGTATGTCATGCTTAAATTACAATGTGAGCGGCGCCGCGTGGATGACCGGGACAAGCCCGGTCATGACGGAAAGAAATGTTTGCATTACTCTTTGATATATCCTGTCTCCGCAAGTGGGGCACAGCAACGCCGCCTCCCGCCAGACTAATCATCCTACCCCTTAATACGAAAGGGCCGTCCTATGAGAGGGCGGCCCTTGTCTCGCTTCTGTTCTGGTCGGACCGTCGATCGTTGCGACCCGGAGCCAAGTCACCGCAAAGGCATGTGCGGCGGCTAAATAGTGAAGGATATCAATCCTCCACGAGAGATATAGTGTGCCTTTTCTTGGCCGGAGTCAAGGGGGCGAGTGGGATTCACCGCGCCTCCGGCGTCCCCCAAGCGATCACCGACGGGTTCTCGAACCCCGGCTTTCCGTACCGCAACGGTGATCCATCCGCCAAGGTCATGCAGCCCCCGGCGGCGTTGAGGATGGCGTGGCCGGCGGCGGTGTCCCATTCCATGGTGCGGCCGAAGCGCGGATAGAGGTCGGCCTCGCCAGCGGCGACCAGGGCGAATTTGAGCGAGCTGCCGGAATGGCGCTGCTCGGCGACTTTGAAGCGGCTGAGGAAGGCGTCGAAGGTGCTGGGGTCGCGATGCGAGCGGCTGGACAGCACCACCATGCCGTCTTCGGGCACCGGGCGGCAGGCGATGGGGCGGGGCGGGGCACCGTGGTCTTCGACGGTGGCCAGACCTGGGCTGGCGGCGAACAGGCGGTCGAGCACCGGGGCGAACAGCACGCCGACAGTCGGCACGCCATCGACGATCAAGCCGATGTTGACGGTGAACTCGCCGTTGCGCTTGACGAATTCCTTGGTGCCGTCAAGCGGATCGACCAGCCAGAAGGTGCCCGCCGAGACATCGTAGGTGGCGCCATCGGCGGCGGCTTCCTCGGACACGATGGGGATTTCGGGGGTCAGACGGCGCAGGCCGTCGAGGATGATCGCTTCGGCGCGCAAATCGGCCTCGGTCACCGGCGAGGCGTCGTCCTTATTATTGACGGCGAAGTCGCTGCCATAGACTTCCATGATGGCGGCTCCGGCCCAGCGGGTCAGGGCGGTCAGCGGCGGCAGAAAAGACGAAAAAGCGGTCACGGGCGGCCATCCAAGCATAGAAATCGCGAAGCCCGCGACTG
>DATGZW010000583.1:0-3719 GCA_035297005.1 Patescibacteria group bacterium | reverse complement strand
GACATAGCGGGCCGGGCCGCCGCTGCGGTAATCGGTGTTGATCAACGTCCAGCGCCGCGCCAACTGGTCCCGTAGCTCGGTCACGGGCAAGGCGTGGGACATCATCGACGCGGCGAACTCGCCCAGCGGCATGGCCTCGATCAGGGTCATGTCATGGCCCTCGCGCCCGCACCAGCCGATCAGGCGGTCGATTTCCGTTTCATTGATGCCGCGCAGGGCCACGGTGTTGATCTTCACCGCCACCCCGGCCTCGCGCGCGGCGGCGATACCGTCCAGAACCGTTTCCAGCTCGCCGCGCCGGGTGATGCGGCGGAACAGATCGGGATCCAGGGTGTCCAGCGAGACATTGATGCGCCGGATCCCAGCCGCTGCCAGCGCGGTGGCGTGCTCGGCCAGCCGGGTGCCGTTGGTGGTCAGGGTCAGCTCGTCCAGCCGCCCCGCCGCCACATGCTCGCCCAGTTTACCGATCAGCCTGCCGATGCCGCGCCGCACCAGCGGCTCGCCGCCGGTCAGGCGCAGCTTGCGCACCCCCAGGCCAATGAAGATGCCGCATAGCCGTTCCAGTTCCTCCAGGCTCAGAACCTCGGGCTTGGGTAGGAAGTTGGGCTGCTCCGACATGCAATAGACGCAGCGCAAGTCGCAACGGTCGATGACCGACAGGCGCAGAGTGGTGATGCGGCGGCCGAAGCTGTCCTCCATGTCAGTGGCCTTCCTGCTTGGCCGGTTGCGGATGGCTGACCGCCCATTGTTCGTTGAAGACCTTCTCGGCATCCAGGGCGCCGGTAGCCAGTTGGTGGGCGATGCCCTTGTGACAGTCGATACAGGTCTGGCCTTGCTCGGCCGCCTGGGTATGGCGCAGCCGCGCCCGTGGGCCTTGGCGGCTCAGATCCATGGCCGCGAAGTTGTGGCAGCTGCGGCAGGTGTGGGAATCGGATTCCTTCATCCGCGTCCACTCATGCAGCTCCAGCTCCAGCCGGTGGTTTTCGAACTTCTCGCGGGTGTCGATGGTGCCCAGCAGCTTGTTCAGAACCTCGTTCGAGGCCTGGAGCTTGCGCTTCATCTTGGGAAGGAATTCATGCGGCACATGGCAGTCGGGGCAAGTGGCTCGCACTCCGGTGCGGTTCTGGTCGTGGATGGTGCCGCGGTATTCGGGATAGACGTTGTCGTTCATCTCGTGGCAGCCACGGCAGAAGGTCTCGTTGTTGGTCAGCTCCAGACCCCAGTTGAAGCCGCTCAGGAACACCACCCCGCCGACGAAGCCGACGATCAGCAGCAGCCCCAGCGAGAAGCGGGCCGAGGGACTGCGAAACAGACGCCACAGGCGTCCCACCAGATGAACCATGTTCGCCTCCGTCACTTGCTTGCCGGCGTGAAGCTGTTATCGACCAGCGGCTTGGCATCGGCCTGGGGAACGTGGCACTGCACGCAGAACCAGCGCTGCGACGACACCTTGTCCAGCTTGTGGCCCTCGCGGTCGATGAAGTGCGAGACGCTGACCATCGGTGCGTTTTCCTGCACGTTGTTGGGCCAGTCATGGCAGCGCAGACACATGTTCACCTTCAGATCGATCTCGTATTTTTCGATCCGATGGGGAATCAGCGGCGGTTGCTGGCGGTAGTTGCGGGCATAGCGTGGTCCTTCCACGGTGTTGGAGACCGGCGGCGGGGTGTCGGCCTCGACGGCGGGCTTGCCGCGCAGGGATTGCACCTCGTCGGCGGCGGCCACGGTCCCAAACCCCAGAACGGCAGCCATCAGGAAAGCCAGAATTTTCGTTTTCACAGCACCCACTCCCTATTTTTCAGACTTTTCCCGGCCAAGGCCGAAGGCGAAGACGTCATGCGGGCAGACATCAAGGCAACGTCCGCAGGCGGTGCAGTCGGATGACGCAACGACTGGTCCAATGCCTCGCGCCGCGCCGCGTAAAGCCGGCGTCAGCACCTGCGGTTCAGGGCAGACGCGATAGCAATCGCCGCAATCGTCGCAGGCGGCACGGCGGGCGGCGGAAATCTTGATCAGGCTGAAGCGCCCCAACAGGCCGTAGAACGCGCCGACTGGACAGAGGTGGCCGCACCAGCTCCGTGCTCCCGCCGTCAGATCCAGCAGGAACACCAGACCGGCCACCAGTCCGGCGGTCGGCAGGGCGCCGAACACCAGTGCCCGATGCAGCATGGTCACCGGGTTGACGGCTTCCCAGGCGATGGTGCCGGAGACGGCGGAGACGGCCAGACAGCCGCCCAGCACCCACAGCCGCGCCCGGCGCGACAGCAGCAGGCTGCGCTCGGTCAGTCCCAGGCGGAGGCGCAGCCAGCCGGCGGCGTCGGTCACCATGTTCAGCGGACAGACCCACGAACAGTAGAGCCGCCCCCGCAGCAGTGCATAAAAGGCGGCGACGATACCCGCACCCACCAGCGCGGCGCGCTCGGGCCGATGCCCGGCCAGCAGGCTTTGCAGCAGAATCAGCGGGTCGGTCAGCGGCAGCCGGCCCAGGGTGACGCTGGAGGCCAAGGTGCCCTTAACCACCCACCAGCCGGTCAGCGGTCCGGTCAGGAACAGCCCCAACAGTCCCAACTGGCACAGGCGGCGGGCCAGCAGCCAGCGCGCCGTCATGGCTTGAACTCCGGCAGGCGGGGCGGTAATTGGCCGGTGTCGGGCACCAGGGATTCGCCGCCGTTCTTGGCTTTTTCTTCCCAGCCCAGGCGGTAATGCGCGCCCATGGCGCCGCGTGCCAGACTGGCCGGCAGCACTTTGATGGCGGCGCTTTCCAGCACGCAGGCATGTTCGCATTTGCCACAGCCGGTGCAGGCATCGGCATGGACGGTGGGCAACAGCATGGCATGCTTGCCGGTGCGCTGATTGTGCCTCTCGTCCAGGGTGATGGCCTTGTCGATCAGCGGGCAGACGCGGTAGCAGACATCGCAGCGCAGACCCTGCCAGTTCAGGCAGTGCTCATGGTCCACCAGCACGGCGATGCCCATGCGGGCCTTAGTCGGATCGGTCAGTTGGGGGGCCAAAGCGCCGCTGGGGCAAGCAGTGACGCAGGGCAAATCCTCGCACATCTCGCAAGGCACTTGGCGGGCCGAAAAGACCGGCGTGCCCGGCGCCATGCCCGTACCTGTCCCCGGCTCGGCCAGGGTCAGGGTGTGATAGGGGCAGGCGCGGACACACAAGCCGCAACGCAGACAGGCGGACAGGAACTCGTCTTCGGCCAGGGCGCCCGGCGGGCGCAGGGCGACCGAGGCCGCCTTGGCGCCCGGCCGGGCGAACCCGGCCAGCCCCAGGGACAGCAGACAGGCTCCGCCCGCTGCATGCGCCGCCGTTGCGAAGAACCGCCGCCGGTCCATCGCCTCAGACCTTTTCCACCCGGACGGCGCATTTCTTGTAGTCGGTCTGTTTCGAGATCGGACAAGTGGCGTCGAGGGTGAGTTTGTTGACCAACTGGGTTTCGTCGAACCAGGGGATGAAGATCACACCCACCGGCGGCCGGTTGCGGCCCGAGGTTTCCACCCGCGTCAGCATGGAGCCGCGCCGCGACGAGACCTTGACCTCCTGTCCACGCCGCAGGCCGCGCTGCTTGGCGTCGTCGGGATGCATGAACAACACGGCGTTGGGGAAGGCGCGGTGCAGTTCCGGCACCCGCTGAGTCATCGAGCCGGAATGCCAGTGCTCCAGCACGCGCCCGGTGACCAGCCACAGGTCAAACTGCTCGTCCGGCAGCTCGG
>DATGZW010000582.1:0-3055 GCA_035297005.1 Patescibacteria group bacterium | reverse complement strand
CAGCAGGGTCCGCACCATCACCGTGATGTCTGTCGGTTGGTTGTTCGCATCCATAACGGCGAAGTCTAGTCGGCGGCGGCGAATTGGGCTAGCTTCGGCTGATGTTGTTCGCGGCTCTCCTGACGCGCGGTACTTTGGTGCGGCGCTATAAGCGTTTCCTGTGCGACGTGACCTTGGACACGGGCGAACTGGTGACGGCGCATGTCGCCAATTCGGGGGCCATGACCGGAGTCTGCGATCCCGGCATCGAGGTATGGCTGTCGCATTCCGACAAGCCCAGCCGCAAGCTGGCATGGAGCTGGGAGCTGGCCCGAATCGACGGCGGATTGGTCGGCATCAACACCAGCCATCCCAACGCCATCGTCGCCGACGCCGTCACCGCCGGAGCCATTACCGAACTGGCCGGCTACCCAAGCGTACGGCGCGAGGTGCCCTATGGCCGCAATTCCCGAATCGATCTGTTGCTCGAACACCCCGAGCGGCCCATATGCTATGTCGAAGTGAAGAACGTGCATCTGAAGCGCGGCGATCTGGCCTGTTTCCCCGATGCGGTGACGGCGCGCGGCACCAAGCATCTGGTCGAGTTGTCCGACATGGTCGCCGCCGGGCATCGGGCCGTCATGCTGTATCTGGTGCAGCGGCAGGATTGCAGCGCCTTCACCACCGCCGACGACATCGACCCGGCCTATGCCGCCGCCTTGCGGTGCGCGGTTGCTGCCGGCGTCGAGACCTTGTGTTACACTTGCCGGCTGACTTTGGACGGTATCACCCTGGACCGGCCGATGCCTCTGCGATTGAACATCGGCGCCGAATGACATACGAGAGACTGATGGAACAAGACGAATCCCGGCGCGAAGCCAACCGTATCACCCTGCATGGCCCCGACGACTTCGAGGGCATGCGCCGCGCCGGCCGTCTGGCCGCCGAATGCCTGGACTTTATCGCCCCCCACGTCAAACCAGGGGTGCTCACCGGCGAGTTGGACCGGCTGTGCCACGACTTCATCGTCGAGCGCGGCGGCATCCCGGCCCCGCTGAATTATCGCGGCTTCCCCAAATCGATCTGCACCTCGGTCAACCACGTGGTCTGTCACGGCATCCCCGGCGACAAGGTTCTGAACGAGGGCGACATCCTTAACATCGACGTCACGCCGACGCTGGACGGCTGGCATGGCGACAGCAGCCGCATGTATTACGTCGGCAAGGTCGGCGTGAAGGCCCGCAAGCTGTGCGAGGTCACCTATGACTCGCTGATGCGCTCCATCGCCCTGGTCAAGCCGGGCGCCACCTTGGGCGACATCGGCCACGCCATTCAGCATTACGTCGAGGGGCATCGCTTCTCGGTGGTGCGCGATTTCTGCGGGCATGGCCTGGGCCAAGTGTTCCACGAGCCGCCCAATGTCATGCATTACGGCAAGCCCGGTGAGGGTGTGGTGCTGAAGGAAGGCATGTTCTTCACCATCGAGCCGATGGTCAATGCCGGGCGCTATGAGACCAAGATTCTGTCCGACGGCTGGACCGCCGTCACCAAGGACAAAAGCCTGTCGGCGCAGTTCGAGCATTCCATCGGCGTCACCGCCGAGGGCTGCGAGATCTTCACCCTGTCGCCCGCTGGGCTGCACTGCCCGCCCTACGGCGACTAGATATCGCGGCAGGCGGTGGCGTCGCCACCGCCTGCACTCTCTACTTCAAGCTCCAAACTGTCGCCCCCGATGTCCCCTGACGACGACGATCCGCATTATCGAGGCCATCGCGACCGCCTGCGCCAGCGCTTCCTGCAAGGCGGCCCCGACGCGCTGCCCGATTACGAACTGCTGGAACTGGTGCTGTTCCTGGGCATTCCGCAAAAGGACGTCAAGCCTTTGGCCAAGGCGCTGATCGCCCGTTTCGGCGGCTTGGCCGGCGTGCTGACCGCCAGCCCCGACGCGCTGATGGAAATTCCCGGCATCAAAGCCAACGCCGCCACCGCCATCAAGACGGTGCAGGCTGCCGCCCAACGGCTAGCCCGCCTGCAAGTGATGAACCGCCCGGTATTGGCATCATGGGACAGCCTGCTGGATTACTGTCAGGTTGCCATGGCTCACCAACCGAGCGAGGAATTCCGCCTGCTGTTCCTCGACCGCCAGAACGTGCTGATCGCCGACGAGGCGCAGCAGAAGGGCACCGTCGATCACACTCCGGTCTATCCGCGCGAGGTGATCAAGCGGGCGCTGGACCTAAACGCCAGCGCCATCATCATGGTCCACAACCACCCCTCGGGCGACCCCAAACCCAGCCGCGCCGACATCGACATGACCCGCATGATCAAAGACGCGCTCAAAGCCGTCAACATCACCCTGCATGACCATCTGGTCATCGGCAAGACGGGGCACAACAGCTTCAAATCGCTGGGGCTGCTATAGGGAAGAGATCGAAATTTTTCGCTCGTATTTCATTTTCTCGTCGTAGCCGGACTTGTTCCGGCCACGACGCGGCGCAGCCTATACAGAAATTAAAGGATTCCACATCGCCTTCACGGCGTGGATACGCGGGACAAGCCCGCGCATGACGAAGGACGGAATTTGATCGAGGAGGTATGGCGCTTCAGCCTTCCTTGACCGCGAACGCCTCCGTCCCCGGAATATTGGTGGGATCGGCGAGGAAATCCATCTTGCCGAACCGCGTTTCCACCTGTGCCCACTCGCACAGGCAGCCGCCCCGGCATTTCACCACATAGGGGCAGTTGCGGCAGACCAGCGGTAAGGTCTGGAAGTCGCGCATGGTCAATTCGCGGCTGGTCTTGCGCAAGCCCATGCCCAGATCGACGCTGTCGCGGCGCGAGTAGCAGCGGACCATCTGGCCCTGACTGGTCACCGTCAGGCTTTCCACCGGGCCGCAGGCGATGCCGCCGCCGAACAGCTTGAGCGACTCGGCGGGGTTCTCCAGAGCGCAGAACGGCGTTGCCAACCCCAGCGTCAGATCTTTCCAGCGCGGTTGATGGCGAACCTCGGCGATGCGGGTGGCCAGCGCGCGGATGTCGTCGCGGCTGATCGGATGCGCGCCGCCTTCCTGGGTTT
>DATGZW010000581.1:0-5450 GCA_035297005.1 Patescibacteria group bacterium | reverse complement strand
CGGCGCAGTTGGACAACGGCGTCGATCTGGCGGTCACCACCGATTACCGCACCGTACTGGCCGAGGTGCTGGCCGTGCGGCTGCGGGCTGGCTCGGCATTGGGCAAAGTATTTCCCAATTATGGGCAAACCAAACCTTTGGGACTGGTGCGCGCCTAAATCTGCGTCGTCGGGGTGGCGTCACCGGCAAAATCGGATACACTCATGCCACGGGGGACGCGCGATGGGAACTGGGGGGAACTCATCGCCGCTGATACGGATGCCGTTAGCCGGTCCTTCAACCGGTTCTAGCATCCCGTTTGGACGTGCCCGCCACAGAGATGCTGCTTGCCGTAGGGGCTGCAATGGATCGTGACACGTCAGACGTCAAAAACTGGATGAACATGTTTCGTTGGATCGTCAAATTGATCCGCGACGAATATGGGATTGCCGAAGAAAAACTGACGCGCTTCGCCGTGATCGAGACCGATATCGGCCTGAGCGTCGAACAGACCGAAGAGGTGCTCGACATCGTCGCCAAGGAGTTCGGGGTCAGCTTCCCGGCGGGCTCTCTGGACGAGGTGGTGAAGTTCGAGGAATTATGCATGCTGGCGGCATGGCTCTGCGGGTTCTATAAGCAGCCGGAATTCCTCAGCGCCGCCTTCGCCGCAGCCGCCGCCTCGCACAACTCCCGCGCTCAGACGGGATAATCGGGGCATTCCGCCAAAGGACCACGACCATTACCCAGGCCAACAATCCCCTGCACGGCATCACCCTGGAAGCCGCCCTGACCCGTCTGGTCGAGCATTACGGATGGGCGGAATTGGGCGGGTTGATCAGCATCGCCTGCTTCAACAACAACCCCAGCCTTAAATCCAGCCTGAAATTCCTGCGCAAAACCCCTTGGGCGCGCACGCGAGTCGAAGAGTTATATCTGCATGTGGTCGAGCGCGGCGTGAGCATCCCTGCCCCCACCGCCTCGCCCGATGCTTAACCGATCAACTGGGTGACGGCATCGGCCAAGCCGATGTCGATCCGCTGGATCGATTGCCGTTCAAGAAAAGCGTCCTCGTTACGGCTCAAATCGCCGGAGACCACCGCGTAATGCGGCCCCGCCGAGCGCTTGGTGATCTGCATCGCATAGGTGCGCTGCATCTGGTCGTAAAAGCGACACCCCAGGAAGACGAAGCCGACATCGGTCCGCAGTTTGATGACTTCGGCGGGGATCGGCGATTGGATGTCGATTTCGGTCAACACTTCGACATAGTCGGAATCCGACACCAGGAAGTTCGCCGCCGGGCGCACCGAGCCTTGCGGCTTGTACAACACGGTGGACCAGCCTTCGGATGTTTCGACTTCGGCGCCTGCGGCGTCATAGCGTTTGACCCAGGGCACGTCGTGGCTATAGCCGCTGCGCCGCACGCCTTGGATTTGGCCGAAAGTCTTGCCCGCCGCCGTCAGCGCGTCGGCCATCAGGCTGTCATACCAGTCATCGACAATCAGCGGCAAATCGAGGCTGGCCAGCCATGTGTGCAACCGCGTCGGCTCCGGCTGGGGGCCGAACAGTTCCTGCATCAGGCGCACCAGGGTGACGCGGTGCTTGTCCGATTCGATATACTGCGCCGCCGACCACAGATTGTTGCGGATGCGGCCGGGCACGGTGACCTTGGTGTTCAACCGGGCCACCAGCGCCATCGAGGATTCGGGCAGCGGTGACGGGCCGTCGAGAACCAGGCAAGCCGGCCCCAGGAACGGGGCGAGACGGCGGGAAGCCAGTCCTTGCGAAACTTCCTTCAGCAAAGCTGCAGTCATACGCTCATTCCTCCGGACGCTTGCGCGCCTCGACCGTGATCGGCAACCGGGTATCGGCGGCCATCTCCGGCAGTTCTAGAACCCAACCGTTGCCCAGCTTGATCCAACCGCCCCACAGCGTTTCCTTCTCGGTCTCGACGATGTGTTCTTCGAGATCCTTCTTCGGCACATAGGCCGAGAGTTGACCGGCGGCGTTGCGAATCATCACCTTCATACTTCAGTCCTCCACCACTTCGAGTTCCTTCATCCGCATGCCGACCACTCGACCGCGCTCGAAGAAATCGACGCCGTAGATGTAGAACTGCTGCAGGAATGTCCCGATGCTATTGACGTAGCCCACATCACCTTTTTGCACCAAAAAATCACCGATCTCGGCCCCAGGGAAGGTGCCGTCATTACGGACGTTCTTCAGGGAGCGCACCTTCTGCCCGTATTCAAGCTCGGGCGGGGTGTCGATTTCGATTTCAGTTTCTTTACGCATCCTGGCTCTCCCCATTCATCCGCAACATTTCGGCGACATGCCGTTCCAGGCGCTGGCGAGCCATGTCCCTGACGTCGTCTTCGGTGTCGTCCATCAATTTGGACAACAGCGCCGGATCGATGCGTTCGGCGACGCGGTAGCGCACCCGCCAATCGGCATCGGTAGCCAGCACGCCCAATTGGCTTGGATCCAAACGTTCGGCCACCATCAGGCGGACCACGGCATCCTCATCGCGTGCCATGATCCGCAAGCCATCGGGAGCGATGCGGCGGGCGACTTCCAGACGTACATCGACGGCATCGTCATGCATCAGCACCGCCAGAGACTCCGGCTCCATGCGGCGGGCGACGATGACGCGGACGAAGTAATCGCTGTCGGACAACAGCGGCATCAAGGCCGCGCCCTGCAAGCGGGTCGCGACGGCGACGCGGACGCGGGGGTCTGGATCGGCGCGCAGTTGCAAAACGAAACGCTCGGGCAAGCGTTCGACGGCAGCGGCCCGCACCTCGGCGTCGGGGTCATCGACCAGACGCGGCAAATGGAAGATGTTGGCCCGCCGGGCGGCGACGGCGCGCAGCACGAAATAAGGCGCGCGCAAAGCCTCGTTGGCCAGATCGGGATTGGCTTTGAAAAAGCGGTCGATGCGGCTCGCGCGGCGGTCGACGACGCAGGCCTTGCCGGGTTCGCAGCCCCCTGCGGCCAGAATGGCACGATGGGGGCAGGCGTTGCAGTCTACGGGGGTGCCCTGCCAATCCAGGGCGTCTTCGAGATCGCTCATCGCCGTGCCCCATCGCTTAAGGGACAATGCCGGCCCCAAACGGCCGGGGTGCCCGGCCGCAGGGCCGGGCATTGGTCGTCAGGCCGGAATGCAGGTCTTGTCAACCGGGCAGACGGCGGCGCACTGGGCGGCGTCGAAGTGGCCGGCGCACTCGGTGCACTTGTCGGGATTGATGATGAAAACGCCACCCTTTTCGGTGATGGCCTTATTCGGGCACTCGAATTCGCAAGCGCCACAGCCAGTGCACTGGGAGGCAACGATCTTGTAGGACATATTAGAACTCCTCTGGATTGACTTCCGACGCTGGGCTGCGCCGATGAAGCTATTTTATACATCAGTTGCTTATGCGGACGCCATGAGGCCATTGGCCCGATCGGCATTCACACGGCTCCACCAAGCCAGCGCCGACGCTTCGATATACTCGTGAGCGTAATCGTCGATGACGGTGACGCCAGCCTCGGCCAAGCTTTTCTTCGGGCAGTCGCCGATGCGGGCAACCATGACCACCGACACGCCGGACAACGCCTTGATGATGGTCTCCATGCTGTCGTCCTCGCCGAAACCGCCTTTACAGTAGTTGTCGGCGCGGCGGACACCCAGGAAACGGACCTCGCGGCCATCGACCTGATAGAGCTGGAATTCCAGGGCATGGCCGAAATGCTGATTGATGCGGCCACCGCCCTTGGTGGCGATGGCGACCAGCAGCGGCGCGCCCGGCTCGGCGAAGCTGGCGGCCTCACGGGCCTCGTCCTCGGCGGTGTGACGGTCGGTGCGCTCCTGCTCGACCACGCCCATGTAGACGTCGCGGGCATCGGGGGTATAGACGGGCTCGGCCTCAATCTTGTCGAGGGTGAAGTCAGAGCCCAAATCCTCGCCCAGCAGACCGACGGCGTCGGCGCGGCACTGGCGGCAGTGGCGCATCAGCTTGGCCCCGCCCTCCAACTGCTCCTGCACCGCCTGCAACTCCATCGGGGTCGGCCCGCGCTGGCCGGTCAGTCCGTAATGTGTGCCATGCGCCGGATCGGAAATCAGCGGCATGACGTTGTGCAGGAAAGCGCCCTTGGACTTCACCACGCGGTTGATCTCGGCCATGTGATGGTCATTGACGCCGGGGATCAGCACCGAGTTGACCTTGACCAGGATACCGGCGGAGGTCAGCGCCTCCAGCCCTTCCATCTGCCGCTCGTGCAGAATCTTCGCGGCATCGCGGCCGGTCCAGCGGCGGTGGTTGTAGAAGATCCACGGATAGATCTGCTCACCGATCTCGGGATCGACCATGCTGATGGTGATGGTCACGTGATCGACGTTGAAGTCCTTGATCTGGTCCACATAATCGGGCAGCGCCAGACCATTGGTGGACAGACAAAGCTTCAGATGCGGCAGCGCCTTATCGACCAGTTCGAAGGTCTTGAAGGTCTTGTGCGGGTTGGCCAGGGCGTCGCCCGGACCGGCGATGCCAAGCACCGACAGTTGAGGCACCTTGGCGGCCACCGCGATGACCTTGCGTACGGCATCCTCGGGGGTCAGCTTCTCGCTGACGACGCCGGGCCGGCTTTCGTTGGAGCAATCGAATTTACGGTTGCAGTAGTTGCATTGGATGTTGCAGGCAGGAGCCACCGCGACATGCATGCGAGCGAAGTAATGGTGGGCTTCCTCGCTGTAGCAAGGGTGGTCCTTGACCTTGGCCCAAACTTCCGCGGGCATGTCGCCCTGGCCGGAGGAGGAACCGCAGGCCGAGTCGCCCGTGCTGGAGCAGCCACCGGTGGCCTTTGCGACGCTGGGGAGAGAGATCACTTGCCGGTCCACGTTGTCCTCCATCCGGAAAACTTCACCGAATGAGCAAATGCAGGGACCGTGCCAACTTCAGAAACGGCGGAAATGCTGGATTTTTATGACAGAGGGGTTGTTATGCCTGCGACAACCCTGTCGCTGTTGCGACACTGGCCGGGAATTGTCGGAGGTCCGACCTTCCCGGCACTCTTGTCCGGTCAGATGCGCTTGACCTCGATGTTGTACTTCTTCAGCGCATAGCCGACCTGACGCGGGGTCAGGTTGAGCAGGCGCGCCGCCTTGGCCTGCACCCAGCCGGCCTTTTCCATGGCCCGCAACAGGCGGTCGCGCTGTTGGCCCGCCGACAAATCATCGGTCAGTTCATAATTTTCGTCGGCATCGGCTTCAGCCGGAGCCGCCGCCACTCGCCTGATGGTGGTGTCGATGACCGGGCGCTTGCCGTCGCACATGGTCTCGGCACAGCTCGGCGCGGCGGCACAGGGCGCGCCACCACCGCCGACAATGGCACCGCCGGGCATGCTGCCGCTGATCCCCACCCTTGGCATTTCGACGCCCCCCCTGTTGCCGTGCTTCCACAGACTGGACGACAGACAGAGGTTCTTTTGACAGG
>DATGZW010000580.1:0-2439 GCA_035297005.1 Patescibacteria group bacterium | reverse complement strand
AAGACCCGGTGATTGCCGCTGTGCAAGGAATTAACAGCGACCGCGTCAGCGCGTTGGTGGTGGCGATCAGCGCCTCGCTGGCCGGCGTGAGCGGGGTGGTGGCGGCGCCGCTATTGTCGTTGGCGCCCAACATGGCGGGCGACATCCTGGTCGATTCTTTTATCGTGGTCGTGGTGGGAGGACTTGGAAGCATAGGCGGTGCCTTCGTCACTGCCATTGTGCTCGGCCAGATTAACGTCCTGGGTGTGGTGTTCATGCCCGAATTGACGTCGCTGCTCCCATTCCTGCTGATGATCGCTGTGCTGGTGTGGAAGCCCGCCGGTCTCGCCGGAGAACGCGTATGAGCGTCATGCGACTTTTCGGCTGGGCCGGACTGGCGGCCATCGGTCCGCTGGTCGCCTGGCTGACGCCGTCGCTGCTGACCCAGTCGCTGGTCGCCCAAGCGACCTTCCTCGCCATTTTCGCGCTCGGTGTTGGGCTGCTGTTGCGACAGAACGGCACCGTTAGTTTCGGCCACGCCGCGTTCTTCGGCCTACCCGGCTACATGCTGGGCGCCCTGCTCCCGCTGAAGCTGATGCCGGTGGAGCTATTGATCTGCGCAGCAGTGTTGCTGACCGCCGGTGCGGCCTTCGTCATCGGCCTTGTGATCGTGCGCGTGCATGGCATCGCGTTCGGCATGCTCACGCTCGCCGTCGGTCAAGCGGTCTATGAGGCGGCAACTCGCATGCGTGGACTAACCGGCGGCAGCGACGGCCTCAGCCTGCGGCTACCGCCGCACCTCTTTGGCCTATCATTAAAAACCTTCCAACAGCCGGGCGGAATGTTGATCGTGTCCTGGCTGGTGATGGTGGCGGTGCTCTCGCTGGTTTCCGTCCTCGGCGCCAGCCGGCTAGGCGTTCTTACCGAAGCCATCCGCGACAACGAGGAAAGAGTACGTTTCCTCGGCTATCGCACGCTGCTGCCGCGTGCGGCGATGTTCGCAATATCGGCTGCGGTGACAGCCGTCGGCGGCGTGCTGTTTTCGCTCTACAACGCCTTCATTTCACCGGACACCGTCCACTGGACCGCGTCGGGTTCGGCGCTGATCATGGCCATTTTGGGAGGAAGCGGGGCGTTCTGGGGACCGGTGGCGGGCGCCTTCGTCTACTTTTTCGTGAAGGACTTGCTGAGCGGTTACACGGCGCACTGGCTGAGCATCATCGGCATGGCGCTGATCGTCACCACGGTGGCCTTCCCGGCAGGCTTGGCCGGTCTGCTTCCTTGGATGCGCAAGCTGATCGAAAGTCGGCAAGGGGAGGATCCCGTTGCCAGCTCTTGAGGTCAAAAATGTCACCAAGTTCTACGGCGGCTTTGCAGCGCTGAACGGCGTGAATCTTCAGGTCGAGGCGGGCGAGATCCGCGCGCTGATCGGACCAAATGGAGCGGGTAAATCCACCCTCATCGACGTGATTTCGGGGCGGGCCCGCAAGTGGACCGGTCAAGTTCACCTGTTCGACAGAAACATCAGTCAACTCCGCGCGTCGCAGCGCCGCCTGATCGGTCTGTCGCGCTCGTTTCAAAGGACCAGCATTTTTCCCAACCTGACCGTGCGCGCCCAATTGCGCTTGGCCGCCCAACGGGTGGGTGGCGGCGACGCCGACTCTCTGCTCGAGGAATTCGGCCTCGCGACGCTGGCGGACAGCACCGGAGGAGCCATCGCCTATGGCGACCAGCGGCGTCTCGATCTGGCCTTAGCCCTTATCGGACGGCCGTCCGTTCTGCTGCTCGATGAGCCGGCCGCCGGACTCACGTTCGAAGAGTCGAAGCATCTGGCGCAGCGTCTGCGGAGCTTGGCGCAGCGTTGGAACGTCACCGTACTGCTGGTGGAGCACGACATGGAGGTCGTCTTCTCCATTGCCGACAAGATCACCGTCCTGCAATTGGGCGCGGTCCTGGCCGAGGGCTCTGCCGATGAGATTCGCCGAGACCGTTCCGTGGTCGAAGCCTATCTGGGATCAGCCGCATGAATGCTTTGTTGGCATTCGACTCGGTTGAGGCCGGTTACGGCTACGCCAGCATCCTGCATGGTATCTCTTTCGCCATCGACAAGGGCGATGCCGTCGCCATCCTCGGCCGTAACGGTGTGGGTAAGACGACGATCGTCAACACTTTCCTCGGCATTGCCCGCTTGCAGTCCGGGCGGGTGCACCTGCAGGGCACGAAATACCGCGACATCCGACACTATTCAGCGGCCTGCGCCGGCATTGCCACGGTGATGCAGGGGCGCGGCATTCTGCCTAATCTGACAGTGCGTGAGAATTTGTTGCTGGGTGCGGCGCCCAAGCGCTCCGGCCCGTGGTCGCTGCGCCGCGTTTATGAGCTCTTTCCAATCCTGACGGAACGGGCGGGCAGCCCGGGCAACGCGCTGAGTGGCGGGCAGCAGCAAATGCTGGCCATCGG
>DATGZW010000579.1:0-3954 GCA_035297005.1 Patescibacteria group bacterium | reverse complement strand
TGCGCGCCACCGCCGTTGTCGCCGACGAGATCGCCAAGGGCAATCTGGCGGTGCAGTCCAAGCCGCTATCGAACGCCGACACGCTGGGCATCGCCTTGCAGACTATGCTGGAGAAGCTGCGTCACGTCGTTTCCGACGCCGCCAGCGCCGCTGATAACGTCTCGTCGGGCGCGCAACAGCTGAGCAGCGGTTCCGAGCAACTGTCCGAAGGCGCCACCGAACAGGCCTCGGCCACCGAGGAAGCCTCGGCATCGATGGAGCAGATGGCCGCCAACATCAAGCAGAACGCCGACAACGCCGCCCAGACCGAAAAAATGGCGCGCCAGTCGGCCAAGGACGCCCAGAGCAGCGGTACGGCGGTGAGCAAGGCCGTCGAGGCCATGCAGACCATCGCCGAGAAAATCACGGTGGTGCAGGAAATCGCCCGTCAGACCGATCTTTTGGCGCTGAACGCGGCGGTCGAGGCGGCGCGCGCGGGCGAGCATGGCAAGGGATTCGCCGTGGTTGCCTCCGAGGTGCGCAAGCTGGCCGAGCGCAGTCAGGCGGCGGCGGCGGAAATCAGCGGGCTGTCCACCGAGACCGTCAAGGTGGCGCAGGAAGCCGGCGTCATGCTGACCCGTTTGGTGCCTGATATCCAGCGCACAGCCGAACTGGTCGGCGAGATCTCCGCCGCCTGCCGCGAGCAGGATATCGGCGCCGATCAAATCAACCAGTCGATCCAACAGCTCGACAAGGTGACGCAGCAGAACGCCGCCGCCTCCGAGGAAATGTCGGCGACGTCCGAGGAACTGTCGGCTCAGGCCGATCAGTTGCAAGAGACCATCGCCTATTTCCGCCTCGACGGTCACGATGCTCCCGCCGCTCCAGTGCGTCAGCTGCGTCAATCGCCGCTGTCGGTCAGCGGCCGCCTGCCGAATAAAAAGAAGATCGGCGCCCTGCCGGCTCCGCGTGGCGGCAAGCCACATCCCGCCGGCCGTAACGGCGCCCGTACGGCTCCGGAAGCGCGCGGTGGCGTGTCGCTGGAATTGATGGCCGCCGAAGATGCGCATGATGCGGAGTTTGAACGCTTCTGACGCATGCTATACAGGATCGGGCGCGCGGCATCATCTCCGCGCGCCCGTCACCAAGGGGAGCCCGTCGATGACCCGCACCGCCGCCGAAGCCGCTGCCGCCGACGGCAGTCTGCAATATGTGACCTTGGGGGTCGATAGCGAGATCTTCGCCGTCGATGTCGAAGACGTCCGTGAAATTCTCGACATGCGGGCGATCACCCGCATTCCCAACGCGCCGTCGTTCCTGCTGGGCATGATCGATGTGCGCGGCCGCGCCGTTCCGGTCATCGACCTGCGCGCCAAGCTGGGCCTGCCGCCCATCGCCGCCAACGACCAGACGCGCATCGTGGTGCTGGAAACCGTCGTTGGCGAGGCGCAATTAGTGCTGGGTCTGCTGGCCGACCGGGTGTTCGAGGTCACGCCGCTGGATAGTCACAGCGTCGAGCCGCCGCCCGATATCGGTGTGCGCTGGCAATCCGACTACATTCGCGGCATCGCCCGGCGTGGCGCCGATTTCGTCATTATCCTGAAGCTGGGCCGGCTGTTTTCCTCCGAGGAGGCCGCCTTGATCGGCGGCGGTCGCTGACCGATGGCCGATGAGGGGCTGACCAGCGAACGCCTGAACAACCAAGATTTCCGCCGTCTGGCCGACTTCATTCAAGACAACACCGGCATCCGCTTGCCGCCGTCGAAGAAGGTGTTGATGGAAGGCCGTCTGCGCCGCCGCGTGCGCGCGCTTGGCCTGGGCGGCTTGGGGGATTATTGCGGCTATCTGTTCGCCGCAGGCGGGGTGCAGCAGCAAGAGGCGGTCCATTTCATCGATGTAATGACCACTAACAAGACCGACTTCTTCCGCGAGCCCAACCACTTCGAATTCCTTGTCGATCACGGCGTCGCCGAGTTGATTGCTGGCGGCGGTCCCGACCGCGCCTTGCGGATTTGGAGCGCCGCCTGTTCGATCGGCGCCGAGCCTTACACCCTGGCCATGGTGTTGGAGGATCTGCGGCGCGACCGCGGCGATTTCCGCTTCGAAATCCTGGGCACTGACATCAGCACCGAAGTTCTGCAAAAAGCGGCGCTAGCGATCTATTCCGACGACATGATCAAGCCGGTGCCGCCGGAAATGCGCCGCCGCTATCTGCTGCGGGCCAAGGACCGCGACCGTCACGAGGTTCGTATCGCCCCGGAAATTCGCAAACTGGTGCGTTTCGGCCGAGTCAATCTGGTGCAGCCGCCGTTCAACGTGCCCACTGGCATGGATCTGATTTTATGTCGTAATCTGTTGATCTATTTTGACAAGCCGACGCAGGAGAAAGTCTTGCGGCATTTGTGCGATCATTTGCGGCCGGGCGGCTATCTGATCATCGGCCATTCGGAATCCCTGGCGGGGATCAAATTGCCGGTGACGCCGGTCGCCTCCGGCGTCTTTTTGCGGAGCTGAACCCATGGCCAAGCCAATCCGGGTATTGATCATCGACGACTCCGCCACGGTGCGCCAGGCCCTGGTCGAGGTGCTGGAAAGCGATCCCGACATCGAAGTGATGGGGGTCGCTTCGGACCCCTTCGTCGCCGCCCAGCGTATCGCCCGCGAGGTTCCCGACGTCATCACCCTGGATGTCGAGATGCCGCGCATGGACGGCATCACCTTTCTGCGCAAATTGATGAGCCAGCACCCTATTCCGGTGGTCATGTGCTCCTCGCTGACCGAGGAAGGTTCGGAAACCCTGCTGCAAGCCCTGGCCGCTGGGGCCGTCGATGTCATCCTGAAGCCGAAGATGGGGACCAAGCAGCATCTGCTGGAATCCCGCACCCGCATCTGCGACGCCGTCAAGGCTGCCGCTGCCGCACGGCTGAACCGTTTGCCCCGGCAGGCGGCGCAGCGGGCAATGCCGCAGCCCAAGCTGACGGCGGACGCCATGATGCCGGCTCCGGTCGCCGGGCATGCCATGGCCAAGACCACCGAACGGGTGATCTGCATCGGCGCATCCACGGGGGGCACCGAGTCGTTGCGCTCGGTGCTGGAGGCCTTGCCGGCTGATTCGCCGGGCATCGTCATCGTTCAGCACATGCCGGAAAAATTCACAGCCGCCTTCGCCAAGCGCCTCGACAGCCTGTGCGAGGTCGAGGTCAAGGAAGCCGAGGACGGCGACACCGTGTTGCGTGGCCGGGTGTTGATCGCCCCCGGCAACCGTCATACGCTGCTGCAACGCAGTGGCGCGCGCTATTACGTCAACGTCAAGGACGGCCCCCTGGTGTCGCGCCATCGTCCCTCGGTCGATGTGTTGTTCCGCTCGGCGGCCCAATACGCCGGCGGTAACGCCGTCGGCATCATCATGACTGGCATGGGCGACGATGGCGCCCGAGGATTATTGGAAATGCGTGAGAACGGTGCAATGACCATCGCTCAGGACGAAGCGAGCTGCGTGGTGTTCGGCATGCCCAAAGAGGCCATCGCGCGCGGTGCCGCCGAGAAGGTGTTGCCGCTCGACGCGCTGGCCGCCGAGATCGTGCGGGCGGGGCGGCTATGAGCGCCGCCGAGGCCGTGCAGCGGGACTGGCTGGATCGTCTGCGCGGTCTGGTGAAGAGCTTGGGGGGCAATCATCGTGGCACCGAACAGGCGTTCTTCAGCCTGGGCGAGCGCCTGCGCGAGGCCGCCGACACCGCCCGCAGCCTGAACATCACCGCCCAAGGACTGGCAGGACGTCTGTCCGAGGCGGAGTTCCAGCAGACCCTGCTGGGTCTTGACGACGCCCTGGCCTTGGTCGAGCGGCTGTTGCAGGCCAAAGGCCATCGCGGCGGCGCTTTGGCTGGCATCGCGGAAACGGCGGCGGCGATCCAGAAGGGCTTGACCAGCCTGGAACGCACCATTTCCTATGTGCGCATGCTGGGGGTCAACGCCCGT
>DATGZW010000578.1:0-5558 GCA_035297005.1 Patescibacteria group bacterium | reverse complement strand
GGCCCGCAATGGCTGGCGATGGGGCGGCGCTGGCATTTCTTCTTCGCCTGGCTGTTCGTCGCCAATGGTCTGGTCTATCTGCTGCATGGCCTGCTGACAGAGCATTTCAGCCGCGACCTGCTGCCCGACGGCCCCCAACTGCGCCATATCGGCACCACTTTCCGCGAGCATCTGCGCCTGCACTTCCCCAAGGGCGACGAGGCGCGGCATTACAACGTTCTGCAAAAGCTGGCCTATCTGGCAGTGATCCTCATCCTGCTGCCGGTGATGGTGCTGGCCGGTCTGGCGATGTCGCCGGGCTTGGACAGCGCCCTGCCCCTGGTCAGCTTGTTCGACGGCCGCCAGAGCGCCCGCACCGTCCATTTCATCATCG
Source organism: Patescibacteria group bacterium (assembly GCA_035297005.1). Taxonomy (GTDB): domain Bacteria; phylum Pseudomonadota; class Alphaproteobacteria; order Rhodospirillales; family Magnetospirillaceae; genus DATGZW01. The sequence continues at coordinate 5,185 of DATGZW010000578.1, read as the reverse complement.
CCTTCCTGCTGCTGGGCTTTGTCGTCGTGCATGTGGCGATGGTGGTGCTGTCGGGCTTATGGAACAACCTGCGCTCGATGATCACCGGGCGTTACCGGATCGATCCTGTGGAGGGGCCGGATGCTTGACCGCCGAGGCTTCCTGCGGCGTGCCTCTGCCGCGCTGACGACGCTGCTGTTGGGCGGCTGCGACCGGCTATCGGCCAGCCCCACCGTGCAAAACCTGCTGAGCAACGCCGAGGACGTCAACCGCTGGCTTCAGCGCCAGTTGATCGGCGGCCATGCCATGGCCCGCGAATACTCCGATGCCGACCTGTCGCCGCAGTTCCGCGCCAATGGCAGCACCGATCCCGACGATCCCACCTATCGACGCTTCGCCGCCAAGGGCTTCGTCGATTGGCGGCTAGAGGTCGATGGCTTGGTTGATCGACCCGCCCGCCTGTCTCTGGCCGAACTGCGCCAATGGCCAGCGCGCACCCAAATCACCCGGCATGACTGCGTCGAGGGTTGGAGCTGCATCGGCAAATGGACAGGGGTTAAACTCGCCGACGTGCTGCGCCATGTCGGCTTACGTCCGGGCGCACGCTATGTGGTGTTCCACTGCGCCGACAGCCTGGAGGGTTCCCCGGACCGCTATTATGAAAGCATCGATATGGTCGATGCCGCGCACCCGCAGACCATCCTGGCCTATGCGATGAACGATCAGCCCCTGCCCATCGCCCACGGCGCTCCCCTACGCCTGCGGGTCGAGCGCCAGTTGGGCTACAAAATGGCGAAATATATCATGCGCATCGAGGTGGTGGACGACCTGAGCCAAATCGGCGGCGGGCGTGGCGGATATTGGGAGGATCGCGGGTATGAATGGTATGCGGGGATTTAATCCTCCGGCAGCGCCAGCAACCGGCGGATAGCGCCGATAGCCGGATCGTCCGAGGGCGGTACGGGATGCTGGTAATCCAACCGCCGCAGCACCGGATCGCCAGCCAAGCCCAGACGCATCAGGCGTCGATAGCTGTCGGCGTCGCGCTCGATGGCGTGGGCTGGCCAGATTTCGCTGGCCAGGGCGACCAGCCGCGAGAGGGGGTGTTGATCATTGCCATTCATAGCCACCGAAATAGACCCACAGCCGCCCCCGGACAACTGGACGGGAGGTATAGCCCCCATTGTCCAGGGGTTTAGCCGTCAGTCCTCTAGACGGGTGCGAATGGCGGATTCGCAGGTGGTCAGCCAGGCGATTTCACCCAGGCGCTGACGCTGGGCGGCTGCTTCGGCTTTTTGCTGTTCGTCGGCATCGCGCGGCTCGTCGCTTGACAGCCGCGACATCTTGGATTCCAGCGGCGTGGCGATGTCGCTGCTGTCGTCGCGCCAATGGGCCATTTCCGCCGGCAGGCGTTCCTGCCACTGCCGCGATTTGATGGCGGCCTCCAACTGCGCCCGCCAGAAGCTGTCGCCATGCAGCATTTCGCTGACATGCGCCTGCAAGCCCTTGACCTCGCAAGCGCGGTCGAAAGCGATCTTTTGCGGCGGCAGCGTCACCCACAGGAAGACCGTCACGCCTCCCAGCAGCAACAAGATATTGGTCGTCGTTTGCGAGGTCGCCATCCGGGTGCCTCCACAGAACAGAACCGCCGGACGCCCCAATGGACGCCCGGCGGACCGAAGGCTTTAGGCCGTGACCTTGGCCGCGTCGAACTCGTGGTGATAGCGGTCGATACGCTCCACCTCGTTCTTCGAGCCCAGGATCACCGGTACGCGCTGGTGCAGGGCTTCCGGTTGCAGGTCCATGATGCGCTGGCGTCCGGTGGTGGCCAGACCGCCCGCCTGCTCGATGATGAAGGCCATCGGGTTGGCTTCGTACATCAGGCGCAGCTTGCCGCCCTTGCTGCGGTTCTCGGCATCGACCGGATAAAGGAATACGCCGCCGCGACAAAGGATGCGATGCACCTCCGCCACCATCGAGGCGACCCAGCGCATGTTGAAGTCCTTGCCGGCGGGGCCATCCTTGCCGGCTTGGCATTCTTCAACATAGCGCGCCACCGGCGGCTCCCAGAACCGCTGACGTGACGCGTTGATGGCGAATTCCTTGGTATCTTCGGGAATCGTCATGTTCGGATGCGTCAGCATGAACATGCCGATGTTCTGATCCAGAGTGAAGCCGTTGACGCCATTGCCGGTGGTCAGCACCAGCATGGTCGAGGAGCCGTACAGCGCGTAGCCCGCGGCGACCTGCTTGACGCCGGGTTGCAGGAAGGCTTCCGGCTGCGAGGCGTCGGCGCCTTCGGGCAGCGCCAGGATTGAGAAGATCGAACCGACCGAGATATTCACGTCGATGTTCGACGACCCATCGAGCGGATCGAACAGCAGCAGATAGCGGCCGCCGACAGCGCCGCGCACGGCATGCACGTCTTCCAGCTCTTCCGAAGCCATGGCGGCATAGGTGCCGCCCTGGGCGTTCATGTACAAGAAGATGTCGTTGGCCAGAACGTCGAGCTTCTTCTGCTCCTCGCCCTGGATGTTTTCAGACCCGGCAACCCCCAGATTGCCGGCCAGGGCGCCGCGGTTGACCTCGTGCGAGATCATCTTGCAGGCGGTCAGAATGTCGGTCACCAGAGAGGTGAACGTGCCGGTACCCGCTCGCCGACGCTGTTCCTCGATCAGGTAATGCGACAATGTGATGCGTTTATAAGGCATCGCTTCCCCCTCGCTTATTATATTGCCGTTATGCGGCGATACTCAGAGTGTTAGACCACTCCGGCGCGGCTTTCAACCACCGCCCGCAGGGGAGCCCCCTTCTAAGAAGTCTCGTCCCCGACCCCCAAATTAAGATATAGGGATGCGCGGCCCATACTTGGCACCGGCGCCGCGCCCTCACCAGGAGATTTAGTGGAATGACGGTCAGCATCGACATGGGATTGACGTCCGCCGGGATGACGGCGACGCTTGATCTCGAGGAGCTGCTGGCGACCCGCTTGCTGGTCCAAGGCAATTCCGGCTCGGGCAAGTCGCATCTGCTGCGCCGCCTGGTCGAACAGAGCGCGCCCTGGGTGCAGCAGGCGATCATCGATCCCGAAGGCGATTTCGTCACTTTGGCCGAAATGTTCGGCCATGTGGTGATCGACGCCGCCGCTCATACCGAAGGCGCTTTGCAGCAGATCGGCGGGCGCGCCCGTCAGCACCGGGTGTCGGTGGTGGTAAATCTGGAAAACCTGGATTCCGAATTGCAGATGCGCCACGCCGCCGCCTTCCTGGGCGGGCTGTTCGACGCCGACCGTGAATTCTGGTTCCCCGTGCTGGTGGTGGTGGACGAAGCGCAGATGTTCGCCCCCGCCGCCGCCGGAGAAGTCTCGGACGAAGCCCGCAAGGCGTCGTTGGGGGCGATGACCAATCTGATGTGCCGGGGCCGCAAGCGCGGTCTGGCCGGAGTGATCGCCACCCAGCGTCTGGCCAAGCTGGCGAAGAACGTCGCCGCCGAGGCGTCGAACTTTCTCATGGGCCGCACCTTCCTCGACATCGACATGGCCCGCGCCGCCGAGCTGCTGGGCATGGAGCGCCGCCAGGCCGAGATGTTCCGCGACCTGGAGCGCGGCCGCTTCATCGCCCTGGGTCCGGCGCTGGCGCGGCGGCCGCTGACCATCCGCATCGGCGACGTGCAGACCTCGGGCCGCACCGGCAGCCCCAAGCTGATGCCGATGCCCGACACCCCGATCGAAGACGCCCGCGACCTGATTTTCAAGCCCGGCGAGTCCGAGACTCCGCGCTACTCGATGCGCCGCCCGCCGCCGTCCTCGACCGCCGAGATCCTCAGCCAACTGGCCCGCACCCCGCGACCGGCAGCGCCGGTGGCATTGGTGGTGCCGGTCATACCGGCAAGCGTTGAAGCTGATCCGCTGGATGCTGTGGCCGACCTTGCCGATGCCCCCGCTGAAATCGAGCTGCCACCCGCCGCCGAGCGCGCGCCCAGCTTCGACGGCATTTTGCGGCAAATCATGTCCGACCCTGAAGCGGTCTATCGCTCGGTGGCGGTGCTGTATCAGGATTTTCTGGTGCGCTGCCGCAGTCATGACCTTAATGGCCGCCTGCTCGACATCGCCGGCTTCCGCCGCAAGCTGGCTGCCGCAAGGGTGGGGGCCGCTGGAGCCTCGGACAGCGCCGAATGGGATCAGGCGCTGGCCATAGCCGCTGATTTACCGGAAGACACGCATGGCGTCTTCCTGCTGCTGGCCCGTGCCGCGCTGGAGCAAACGCCCTGCCCATCGGACCTGCGCATCGCCCGCGCCCGTGGCAGCCGCTCGCCGCGCCGTGCCCGCAGCCTGCTGGCGCAGATGGAGCAAAGCGGGTTGGTCATCACGCAGGAAAACATGGACGGCAGCCGCGTCATCGCGCTGCCGCATTTGGGCTGGGAAACCGCCCCCGGCGATCCCCACGCCTTCGACGACGAGGCCTGACGCCACGCCGCCAAAGGCCGAGAATGCTTACAGCGCCTTGTGCGAGCCGTCGCAGAAGGGCTCGCCCTTGCTCTGCTTGCAGCCACACAGATAGGCGGTCTTGGTCTCGTCGGCGGTGAAGGCCTTGGGGGTGAACTCGGTGCCTTTATGGCTGCCGTCGCAGAACGGCTGGCCAGCGCTACGCCCGCAGGTGCAGTAGTAATAGGTCTTGCCGGCTTCAAGCTCGACGGCGATCGGTGAGGTCTGGGCGATAATGGCGGACATCGGTGTCATCCTTCGGTGGTGGTGCGTCTGAGAGGCATCCTATGACCGGAAATACAACACAACAATGCTACAAGTTCACAATTCATTGTTTCAGTGAAAGCAACAATGACAACGGAAGTACCATAACATCGTCGTTACCGGGCTTGTCCCGGTAATCCACGCCGACGTGCACCTCTGACCGAGTTAGGGTGCCACCAGCCGTCGCCACGCGGGTCCGCGTGGATGCCCGTGACACGCACGGGCATGACGACTTTTTGTTGTGTTTACATTAACCTCTCTAATTGCTCGGCGCCAGATAGCGGCGCAAATCGGCCTCTGCCGAGGCGATGGCTTGCAGCAATTGGCGGGCCGATTGCGATGGGGCCATGCCGCCATTGGCCCGGCATTCCCGCTCGACGCCGCGCGCCAACTGGGCTAATCCCGGCTGACCGAAGGTGGAAGCGCTGGTGCTCAGCGCATGTGATTGCATTTCCAATA
>DATGZW010000577.1:0-8859 GCA_035297005.1 Patescibacteria group bacterium | reverse complement strand
TCCTCGGCAAAACACGCCATGACCTCCGCCCGATCAGCCGATTCGTCATCGACCACCAAAAGGCGGCTTACCAGTCCTTGCACAGCTTTCATCCAGTCCCAAACCCGTGACCTTTATCAAGGCATCGAGCCAACTCCCGGTGCAATATTGACAGGTTCGCCCCCAGGTCACAACCCAATCGGGGGAATTTACAGGACTTTTTGCCTATATGGGAGGAAATCAACCCATCGCCCAAGGCGAAGAGAGGGTCAGGATGCCGGCCTCGATGGCCCGCGTGGCGGTCAGCTTGCTGGCTCCCACCAATGTCATCGCCGACGCCACCACCTCGTGGGCGATTGTCGCCATGCCATCTGAATACAGGTATGGGGGCTGTGGTGGCGGCTGCTACATAGCTTGGCAACCGACCTACCGCCCCTCGCACCGCGACAGGAAGGCCAGACGCTCCAGCAGATGGACGTCCTGTTCGCTTTTCAGCAGCGCGCCATAAAGCGGCGGCAGCAGGGTTTTGACGTCGCGCGAACGCAACGCCTCGGGCGGCAGTTCCTCGGCCAGCAGCAGCTTGATCCAGTCGATCAATTCCGAGGTTGAGGGCCGCTTCTTCAGTCCCGGCACGTCGCGCAGTTCGAAGAACACCGTCAGCGCTTCATGCAGCAGCCGTTCGCGGATGTCGGGATAATGGACGCGGACGATGCGTTCCATGGTGTCGCGCTCGGGGAAGCGGATGTAGTGGAAGAAGCAGCGGCGCAGAAACGCGTCCGGCAGTTCCTTCTCGTTGTTCGAGGTGATTAGCACGATCGGCCGCACCTTGGCCCGCACGGTCTGGCGGGTCTCGTAGACGTGGAACTCCATGCGGTCGAGTTCCAGCAGCAAATCGTTGGGGAACTCGATGTCGGCCTTGTCGATTTCGTCGATCAGCAACACCGGCGCTTCCTCAGCCTCGAAGGCCTCCCACAGCTTGCCCTTGCCGATGTAATTGCCGATATCGTTGACCTTGGGGTCGCCCAGTTGGGAATCGCGCAGGCGGCTGATGGCGTCGTATTCGTAGAGACCTTGCTGCGCCTTGGTGGTCGATTTGATGTGCCAGGAAATCAGCGGGCGACCCAGGGCGCGGGCGACCTCTTGGGCCAGCACGGTCTTGCCGGTGCCCGGCTCGCCTTTGACCAGCAAGGGGCGCTCGACCCGAATGGCGGCGTTGACCGCCACCATCAAATCGTCGGTGGCGACATAAGAACTGGTACCCGTGAACCGCATGCCGTGGCCTCTCGAACGAGGTGGGTCGGTCATTCCACTGTGGGGCCCAATCGGGCGGCATTCAAGCATTGCCGCATAGAAAAGGCCCGGCGCCTTGCGGCAGCCGGGCCTTCGCTTGATCGTCCGAAGACGATTAGACCTTAACGATGCTCGACAGAGCCTGAACGCGGGCGTTCAGCGGAGCGAAGCTGTTGGTCACGATGGCGTTGGTCAATTCCTGGATCTTGCGGCTCTCGGACACGAACTGGTCGAAATTCGCCTTGGCCAGGTTGGTGTAGATCGACTGGAACTCGGTCGGGTTCTTGGCAGTGGTCAGCGCCTTGACGGCGGCCGAGGTCTGCTCGATCGACTGGTTGGCCAGGGTCGAATAGACCTTCGCCAGCTCTTCCAGGCCCTTGACGGCCAGGGTGGAGCTCTTCACCAGAGCCTCGACATTGTCCTTACCGAAGGCGGTGATCTGTTCGACGTTGTTGATGGTCATGGGTGCATCCTCGCAAATTGGTTTTCGGGGGCAGGCGGGCCAACCGCCCCGGGCGATTGCTGCACTGCAACAAAATCAATATAGCCAGAACCGCGCCCCGTTTGGAAGCACTTTTTGTGCAGTGCACAAAACTTTCTTTTAACCCCTGTGCGCGACGCTCCGGCGGTGGCTTACGCCACCGCTTTGGAGGCCAGAGCGCCTTCGATGGCGGCCAGCGCGTCGTCGGCTTTCTCTGCGTCGGGGCCACCGGCCTGAGCCATGTCGGGACGGCCACCGCCGCCCTTGCCGCCCAAAGCCTCGGCACCAACGCGGACCAGATCGACGGCGGACAAGGTGCCGATCAGGTCGTCGGTGACGGCGACCACCAGCGAGGCCTTGCCGTCGGCGGCGCTGATCAACGCCACCACGCCCGAACCAATTTGCTTCTTGATGTCGTCGGCCATGCCCTTGAGGTCTTTGGCCGGCACGCCGTCGAGCTTGCGCCCGGCATAGGTCAGGCCGGCGACCGTCTTGTTGGCGGTGGCGGCACCGCCGCCGGTCGCCATCTGACGGCGCAGATCGGCCAGTTCGCGTTCCAGCCGGCGACGGTCGTCGAGCAAGGCGGCAACGCGCACCGGCAGCTCGGCGGGAGTCGCCTTGACGGTTTCGGCCACGCGCGCCAACAGGCCCGCCTGCTCATCCACCCAGGCTTCCGAGGCGGCTCCCACCACCGCTTCGATGCGGCGCAGACCGGCGCCAACAGCACTTTCAGACAGTATCTTGAACAGGCCGATATCACCGGTACGACGTACATGGGTGCCGCCACACAGCTCGACCGAGAAGCGCACCGCGCCCTCGCCCATGGTGACGACGCGCACTTCGTCGCCGTATTTCTCGCCGAACAGTGCCATGGCGCCGGCTTCGATGGCGGCATCGGCGCTCATCAGGCGGGTGATGACCGGCAGATTGGCGCGGATTTCGGCGTTGACCTGAGCCTCGACGGCGCGCAGTTCCTCGGGCGACAGACCCTTGGGATGGCTGATGTCGAAGCGCAGACGATCGGCGCCGACCAGAGACCCCTTCTGCGTCACATGCTCGCCCAAGTGATGACGCAGGGCCGCATGCAGCAGGTGAGTCGCCGAGTGATGGGCGCGGGTGGCGTCGCGGCGGGCGACGTCGAGCTTCAACTCGGCGAAGTCCTCGACGGCGATCTTGCCCTCTTCGACGGTGCCGAAATGGACGATCAAATCGCCCAGCTTCTTATGGGTGTCGGTGACGGCGACGCGGCCCTTGCCGGCGACGACGATGGTCCCGGCATCGCCCAACTGCCCGCCCGACTCGCCGTAGAACGGAGTCTGGTTGGCGATCACGGCGACCGCCTGACCGGCCATGGCTTCGGCCACCGGCTTGCCATCGACGATCAGAGCGACGATCTTGCCTTCGGCGGCGTCGGTGTCATAGCCGAGGAATTCGCTGGCTCCGACCTTTTCGCGGGTTTCGAACCACACCGCTTCAGTGGCGGCCTCGCCCGAACCGGACCACGCCTTACGGGCGTCGGCGCGCTGGCGATCCATGGCGCTGTTGAAGCCAACCAGATCGACACCGATGCCCCGGCCCTTGAGGGCGTCCTGGGTCAGGTCGAGCGGGAAGCCGAAGGTGTCATAGAGCTTGAAGGCGACCTCGCCGTTGAGTACGCCGTCCTTGCCCAGCTTGGACGATTCCTCGTCCAGCAGCTTGAGCCCGCGATCCAGCGTCACCTTGAAGCGGCTTTCCTCCAGCTTCAAGGTCTCAGTGATCAGCGGCTGGGCGCGCACCAGTTCCGGGTAAGCCGCGCCCATCTCTTTGATCAGAGCCGGCACCAGCTTCCACATCAACGGGTCTTGTGCGCCGATCAACTGGGCGTGACGCATGGCGCGGCGCATGATGCGGCGCAGCACGTAACCGCGCCCTTCGTTCGACGGCAACACACCGTCGGCAATCAGGAAGCTGGTCGAGCGCAGATGGTCGGCGATAACGCGATGCGAGATGCGGTGCGGGCCATCGGGATCGGTGCCCGAGGCTTCCGCCGAAGCGCTAATCAGCGCCCGCATCATGTCCACGTCGTAATTATCGTGCTTGCCTTGCAGCAGCGCGGCCAGACGCTCCAGGCCCATGCCGGTATCGATGCTGGGACGCGGCAGCGCGACGCGCTGATCGGGCGTCACCTGCTCGTACTGCATGAACACCAGGTTCCAGATCTCGATGAAGCGGTCACCGTCCTGGTCGGGGCTGCCGGGCGGGCCGCCGGGGATGTGGTCACCGTGGTCGTAGAAGATTTCCGAGCACGGACCGCAGGGGCCGGTATCGCCCATCGCCCAGAAATTATCGGCGGTGGGGATGCGGATGATCCGCTGTTCGGGCAGGCCGGCGATCTTACGCCACAAATCGAAGGCTTCGTCGTCGGTATGATAGACGGTCACCAGCAGGCGCTCGGCGTCGATGCCGTATTCCTGGGTGATCAGCTTCCACGCCAGCTCGATCGCGCCTTCCTTGAAATAGTCGCCGAACGAGAAATTGCCCAGCATTTCAAAGAAGGTGTGATGGCGCGCGGTATAACCGACGTTGTCCAAGTCGTTGTGCTTGCCGCCGGCGCGCACGCATTTCTGCGAGGTGGTAGCGCGCGTGTAGTCGCGCTTTTCCATGCCGGTGAAGACGTTCTTGAACTGCACCATTCCGGCGTTGGTGAACATCAGCGTCGGGTCGTTGCGTGGCACCAGCGGACTGGAGGACACCACCTCGTGACCATTCTTGCCGAAGAAATCGAGGAACGTGCTGCGGATGTCGTTTGCTGTCTGCATGGCCTTCTACGGTAAGCATGCCGACGGCCCAGCCCATTGTTCGGGGAACCGTCAACTCCGGACGATAGACTGTTGTAACAAGCCAAAACCGGAGTGTCCAGGCATCCCCATGCATCACCGCGTCTTGGGGTGGTGGCGAAACGATCGACGGGGAGCGGAATAGCCAAAAGAACTGCGGAATTGTGCGGTTCCGCGCGCCGGACAGGATAGGCGTCGCGGCTTTAAAAAAGGTGAAACAGCCCCCTGGCAATAAGGCCGGAGGGCCGCTTCGGTTCAGGATGCGGCATAAGCGGTACGGCTGGCGAGCGGGGCCGCCTGGGCCGCGCGGCGCATAACATCGGGATGCATCTGCTTGCGCAGGGCCTCGTCCTCATAGGCTTCGCCCAGCCACGCCCACAACTCGGTGTCGCTGGGGAACACGTTGGTCCAACTGGAGTCGGGCAGGTCGGCCAGATAGACGTTGACCGCCTGCACCCGGTTCAGCAGCCCCAAACGCCGCACCGCCAAGGTCATCTCGTTGAACTCAACCACGTTGGTCGCATTGAAGAACAGGTGGTTGGCCATACGGCGGGTCAACGGCAAGGTCGCCAGGGTGAACCCGGCGAAACCAACCAGCGGATGGCTGTGCTGCGAGACCAACAGGTTGGGAAGTCCGGCCGCTTCGGCGACAGAGAGATTGACGAACATCGCGCCAAGGATAATAAGCCCGAGGAGCACGGCGATGCCTTCGAGTAAATGCATGATCCGGAACATGAGAGATCCTCATTATGTCTAGGCGTGTTGGCAGGGCTCTTGGACTTACCCCGTAGATATGGTGTCGTTTCTTCAACTCCTTACTTATTCATTAACGCGTGATGCGATGCAAAAGAACTTTCAACTCCACTTTTATTGCAGATGCATTGTTGTCTCAGCAACCCGCCCCAACGCATTGACAGGCCTCGATTTTTTATCTCGCCCTTGCGAGGCCACCAACGAAAACGGGAGGCCGATTGCTCGGCCTCCCGTTCGAAATGCACCATCCGGTACGATAAGAAGCACTGCGTCAGCCGGCAGCGATGGCATCCAGGCGCGCCAACAGGCGGGGATCGAACTGGCGGCGCAAGGCCGGATCGGCATAGGCGGGTGCCAGCCACGCCCAGACGCCGCCTTCATCGCCGTCGAAGGCGCGGAGGATGCTGTCTTCGGGCAAATCGACCAGATAGAGATTACCCGCCTGCACCCGCTGTTGCATGGCCAACCGCTGCAAGGCCTGACCGACATCGTCGCATTCGGCCAGGTTATCGGCGGCGATCAAGTGGCGGTAGGCAAGGCGGCGGGTGACCGGAAAGGTGGTGAAACCCGCGCCGAGGATGCCCATGAGCGTCTGAGACAGCGGGCCGGCGGGATGGGCGGCGGAGAGTACGGCGGCATCGGCGGGTGACAGCCCGCCAGCAAGCATCACCAAGAGAAGCAATCCAACGCCGATGGCGATGGCATCCAGTAGATGCATGATCCTTATCGCTGTCATGGTGTCCCCCTGCGGCTTTATTTACCTAATTTCTCTAGGGCTAATGATTGGTGAGGCCGTCCAATCGGTCAATATGAAAGGGCGGCTTTAGGCCGGGGACGAGCCATCCATTACTTCTAAAAATCACGCATTAACGGACTGGCAATAAATGATATTTCTGGAAATTACCGTAGTGCGCCGGTTCCATAAGAACGCGCCCCTCTCAACCTTTCGCATAGGGCAGGATACGAAGACATAAAAAGGGAGCGCCGAATGGCGCCCCCTGGAGAAAAACAGCCTGAACCTGAGCCGCTCGAGGCGGTTACTCCTCGACCGGAGCCCCGTCCTGGTCGACGGGCGTGCCGGCCAGGACATCGGCCAGCAAGCCGGCATTCTGGCGAATGGTCGCCTCGATCTCGGCGGCCATGGCGGGATTGTCGCGCAGGAAGTTTTTGGCGTTCTCACGCCCCTGCCCGACCCGCTGGGAATTGTAGGAAAACCACGCCCCCGACTTCTCGACCACACCGGCCTTGACTCCAAGATCGATCAATTCTCCGGTCTTGGAGATGCCTTCGCCATACATGATGTCGAATTCGACCACCTTGAACGGCGGAGCCAGCTTGTTCTTGACTACTTTGACGCGGGTCTGGTTGCCGACCACTTCGTCCTTGTCCTTGATGGCGCCGATGCGGCGGATGTCCAGACGCACCGAGGCATAGAACTTAAGGGCGTTGCCGCCGGTGGTGGTTTCCGGGCTGCCGAACATCACGCCGATCTTCATGCGGATCTGGTTGATGAAGATGACCATGCAGTTCGACTTGGAGACGGTCGCCGTCAGCTTACGCAGCGCCTGGCTCATCAGACGGGCCTGCAAGCCGACATGCGAATCGCCCATCTCGCCTTCCAACTCGGCGCGCGGCACCAGGGCGGCGACCGAGTCGACCACCAGCACGTCGATGGCGCCCGAGCGTACCAGGGTGTCGGCGATTTCCAGCGCCTGCTCGCCACAATCGGGCTGAGACAGCAGCAATTCGTTGAGGTTGACCCCCAACTTGCGGGCATAGGTCGGGTCAAGCGCGTGCTCGGCGTCGATGAAGGCGCAGGTGCCGCCCTTTTTCTGGGCTTCGGCGATGACATGCAGGGTCAGCGTGGTCTTGCCCGAGCTTTCCGGGCCATAGATTTCGACGACACGCCCACAGGGCAAACCACCGATCCCCAGGCCGATATCCAGCCCCAGCGACCCGGTCGAGATGGATTCGATTTCCACCACGTCGCGCTGGCCCATGCGCATGATGGACCCTTTGCCGAAGGCCCGCTCGATCTGCGTAAGAGCGGCATCCAAAGCTTTCTGCTTGTCCATGGTATCCTTGTCCACCAGACGGAGAGCGGTCTGTGTCATGGTTGCGGTCTCCACTTATTCCACGGTCGCACGGGCGATGCAATCCACAACACTGTACGCAGTTTGTTCTTTTCCGCAAGAGCGAAGTTCATGCTCTGTTCCAAATTAGCGCGGATTGGCCATGACCTCCTTGACCTTGCCGGCCAACTGCTTAAGAGAGAACGGCTTGGGCAGGAAATGGATGCCGTCTTCGCCGGAGAAATCGCCCAAGGCCACATCCTCGGCATAGCCCGACATCAGGATGACCTGGATGTTCGGCCGCTCCATGCGCACCAGCCGCGCCAAGGTCGCACCGTTCATACCGGGCATCACCACATCGGTGACCAGCACGTCGATGCTGTCCTCGGCGCGCAGCACGTCCAGCGCGATTTCGCCCGAGGAGGCCTCGACCACTCGATAGCCCTTGTTGCGCAAGGCGCGGGCGCCGAATAGCCGCACCGCGTCCTCATCCTCGACGATCAGGATGTTGCCGACCCCGGTCAGGTCGCCGGCATTGACGTCGGCCACCGCCGGCTTGGGTTTGCCCCCCGCCGCCACGGCGTCGAAGCGCGGCAGGAAGATGCGGAAGGTGGTGCCATGGCCGGGCTGGCTATCGACGAAGATGAAGCCGTCGGTCTGGCGCACGATGCCATAAACCGTCGATAGCCCCAGCCCGGTGCCGGCGCCGACCTCCTTGGTCGAAAAGAACGGTTCGAAGATGCGGCCCAGATAGTCGTCGGGAATGCCAGTTCCCGTATCCGAGACCTCGATCTGCACGTAATCGCCGGGCGGCATGATGTCGGCGCCGCGCTGGTAGGGATGATCGACCTTCACTGCCTTGGTGATAATCGCCAACGCCCCGCCGCCCGGCATGGCGTCGCGGGCGTTCACCGCCAGATTGATGATCACTTGATCGAACTGTCCGGGATCGACGCGCACCAGCCCCAAATCGCGGCCATGGGTGATGACCAGCTCGACGGTCTCGCCCAACAGGCGGCGCAGCAGATTGAACAAATCGGCCAGCGCGTCGGTGACGTCGAACAGGCGCGGCTGCAAGGCCTGACGGCGCGAGAATGCCAGAAGCTGGCGCACCAGACTGGCGGCGCGGTTGGCGTTCTGCTTGATCTGCATGATGTCGGCGAATGAGGCATCGCCCGGCCCGTGGCGTTGCAGCAACAGGTCGCAAAAGCCGATCATCGCCGTCAGCAGGTTGTTGAAGTCATGCGCCACGCCGCCGGCCAACTGCCCCATGGCCTGCATTTTTTGCGACTGGGCGAACTGGATCTCCAGGTTCTTTTGCTCGGTGGTGTCGATGAAATGCAGCATCAGCCCGGTGACCGCGCCGTCCTCTGCCGTCGGGCTGACATAGAGCGTCGCCACCATGTCGCGCCCGCCAGCGATCAGCCGCACCGGCAGATGCACACCGGGACTGGTGCCCATCAGCACG
>DATGZW010000576.1:0-3339 GCA_035297005.1 Patescibacteria group bacterium | reverse complement strand
AGATCGGCACCGGATCGGGCTATCAGGCGGCGGTGTTGGCCAAGCTATGCCGTCGCGTCTATACCATCGAGCGTCACAAGGCGCTTTTGGCCGAAGCCGAGCAACGCTTCCGTGCCCTGCATGTGCACAATATAACCTCGATCGCCGGGGATGGAATGCGCGGCTGGCCCGAACAGGCGCCGTTCGACCGCATCCTGGTGACAGCCGCCGCCGCCGAGGTTCCCGCCAATTTGTTGGACCAATTGGCCGATAACGGGGTCATGGTGCTGCCGGTGGGCAACCAGGGTGCCGATCAGGTGGTGTTGCGGGTGCGCAAGAGCGACGGGCGTCCGCATGCCGAAACGCTGTTCCCGGTGCGCTTCGTCCCCTTGGTCGCCGGCTGTCCCTCGGAATAGAACTGGTGGCGCATGACGCGGCCAGCCATTGAAGGCGGACGGCGGCTCATATAGTGTCTGCGCATGACTGCGAACAACACCCCCCATCGTCCTCGCCATGCCGCCGCCGCGCTTGCCGTCCTGACCGTGGCGGGGCTTTTGACCGGCTGCGTCTCCAACGGTCCCATTGCTCCCGTGGATTACCGTGAGGGCATCCTGCGCGAGCATGCGCTGCCATCGAGCGGCACCTATACGGTGCTGCGCGGCGACACCATTTACGGAGTCGCCCGGCAGTTCAATGTCTCGGTGCGCGCCCTGATCGATGCCAACCAGTTGCAGCCGCCGTTCCAACTGACCGTTGGGCAGATCCTGACCCTGGGCAATGGCGGCGACTACACGGTGGTCAAGGGCGATACCCTGCTGGGAGTGTCGCGGCGCTCGGGGGTGCCGTTTTCGACCCTGGCCCGCATGAACAATCTGTCCGCGCCCTTCGTGCTGAAGGTCGGGCAGCGGCTGAAGATGCCGGCGGCGAATGGCAACGAGCCGACCGAGGCGGCGGCAGCGCCGCTGGCCGCTGTGGCGGCACCTATGGTGGCCAGCACGCCGCTGCCGCCTCCGCCCAAGCCCGAATACGCGCCCGTGAACGACCGCGACAAAGCCGCTGCTGGCGCGGCAGCCGTGGCCGGGCAGCCGTCCGCGCCCGCCGAGGACATACCGCCGGTGCCGCCGGTGCAACCGCCGCCACCTGCCGCCGCCATCGTCGCACCAGCGCCACCGGCTCAGACACATCTGGCTTCTGCGGCGACGCCTCTGCCCCCGGCTCCGCCTAAATCGGGGCGTGGCTTTGTCTGGCCGGTGCATGGGCAGGTCATCGGCGAGTTCGGTTCGACCGGTAAGGGGCAGCATAACGACGGCATCAATATCGCCGTGGCGCGCGGCACCAGCGTGGTCGCCGCCGATGACGGTGTGGTCGCCTATTCCGGCAACGAGTTGCGCGGCTTCGGCAATCTGCTGCTGATCAAGCACGCCGACGGCTGGATGACCGCCTACGCCCACAATGACTCATTGCTGGTCAAGCGGGGCGAGACGGTCAAACGCGGCCAGCAAATCGCCAAAGCCGGCGATTCCGGCGGCGTATCCCAGCCGCAGGTGCATTTCGAAGTGCGTCAGGGGACTCGCGCAGTCGATCCGATGACCTTCCTGCGCGATAAGTCTACGCCAACGTCTTCCCCTGTCGACCCGCCAGATCCTGGATGAACTGCCAGGCGACGCGGCCCGAGCGCGAGCCGCGCGTGACCGACCATTCGATGGCTTGGGCGCGGATGTTTTCGACGGAAACATCCAGGCCATAGGCCTCGGCATAGCCTTCGATGATGGCGAAAAAGGTCGGCTGATCCAGATTGTGGAACCCCAGCCACAAGCCGAAGCGGTCGGATAGCGATACTTTTTCCTCGGTCGCCTCGCCGGGGTTGATCGCCGTCGATTGCTCGTTCTCGATCATGTCGCGCGACAGCAGATGGCGGCGGTTCGAGGTGGCGTAGAGCACCACGTTTTCCGGACGCCCTTCGACGCCACCATCCAGCACCGCCTTCAACGACTTATAGGCCTGATCCTGGCCCTCAAAGCTGAGGTCGTCGCAGAACAGCAGGCAGCGGCGCGAGCTGTTGCGCACCAGACTGAGCAGGCGGGGCAGGGTGGGAATGTCTTCCCGGTGAATTTCCACCAGGGCGATGGCGCTGGGAAGTTCGGCGTTGACGGCGGCATGCACCGCTTTGACCAGCGACGACTTGCCGGTGCCGCGCGCGCCCCACAACAGGGCGTTGTTGGCCGGCAGGCCCTGGGCGAAGCGGCGGGTGTTGTCCAGCAGAGTCTGGCGTTGGTTCTCGATGCCTTTCAACAGGCCGACATCGACGCGGTTGACCTTGTGGACAGGCTCCAACCCTTCCGGGGCGGCGTGCCAGACGAAGGCGTCGGCGGAGTCGAGTTGGGTCGCGCGCGGCGGCGGCGGGGCGAGGCGGTCGAGCGCATCGGCGATGCGGGCGAGCAGCATGTTGGTTTCGGTATTCTGGGTCATCGGCAAAAGGTAGCATTTGCGCCGCCGTGGTCAAGCACGGGCGGGGCGAAGGTGCAATGTGGTGGTTAACGTTTGCAAGTGCGTCGAAGCCGTTTATATTCCGCCTGCTTCAAAGCGATCCGCAAGCTCAGGAGATTTGCATGTTCATTTCACAGGCCTTTGCCCAGGCCGCCGGTGGTCCGGCAGCGGGCGGACTCGCGGGGATGGAGCAGTTTCTGCCCCTGGTCCTGATTTTCGTGGTGTTCTACTTCCTGTTGCTGCGTCCGCAGCAGCAGAAGATCAAGCAGCATAAGGAACTGGTGGCCCAGTTGCGCCGTGGCGACCGCGTGGTCACCCAGGGCGGCTTCATCGGCACCATCAATAAAGTCGTCAGCGACACCGAAGTGATCGTCGAGATCGCCGAGGGTGTGCGCGTCCGCGTCGTGCGCAGCGCCATTGCCGAGGTGGTGTCCAAGACCGAGCCGGTCGCTGGCGCCGCCAAGGATGAGCCCGAAGCCAAGGCCGAGGGCGAGCCCGCCAAGGTCGAGGATAAGGCTTCGATGCTGGGCAAACTGTTCGGTAAGAAGTAAGACGTCCGACAGACGGCGTCGGCGGGGACGGCCAGTATGGTCTCCCCGCCGACGCCGCGTCGGCTTTTGAGTTGTCTGCGTGAGGCCCATATGAACCGCTACCCTCGCTGGAAATACATTATTATCCTCGTCACTTTGGCGTTGGCGCTGCTCTATTCCGTGCCCAACTTCTTCGGCGAGGTTCCGGCGGTTCAAATATCTCCGGCCAATTCCGTCACCCAGATCGACCAAGCCCTGATGGCGCAGGTCGAGGATAGCCTGAAGCAGGGCGGGATTGCCTTTGACGGTGTGACTTCCGATGCGTCGGGGGTCAAGGTGCGGT
>DATGZW010000575.1:0-12208 GCA_035297005.1 Patescibacteria group bacterium | reverse complement strand
GCCGACCGACCGCTTTCTGCGCGTCTTCGGTCAGCACCAGCCCGGCTAGTGCCTTACCGATGAATTTGAACATGCGACTCTCCCGCCTCGTCAGGGAATCCTAGCGGGTTTCGCCGCCGGGACCAAGGGGGGTAGGACAGGAAAATGCATCAAACCGGATTTGGCCGCCTAATCCAGCCCCTGCTCGACCAATTCTTCCAGTTCCTCCTTCAGATGCGCCGACTCCTGCTGCTTCGTCCACATCTCGGCATAGCGCCCGGCGGCAGCCAGCAAATCGTCATGACGGCCGCGTTCGATGATGCGGCCCTGATCGAGCACCAGGATCTCGTCAGCATCGACCACGGTGGACAGGCGGTGGGCGATGACCAGCGTGGTGCGATTGGCCGAGACCTCGCGCAGCGACACCTGAATTTCCCGCTCGGTATGGGTATCCAGCGCCGAGGTGGCTTCGTCGAACAGCAGGATCTGCGGCGCTTTGAGGATGGTGCGGGCGATGGCCACCCGCTGCTTCTCGCCGCCCGACAGTTTCAACCCGCGCTCGCCGACACGGGTCTCGTAGCCCTGCGGCAGACCGGTGACGAAGTCATGGATGCGCGCCAGCTTGGCCGCGTGCTCGACTTCCTCGCGGCTGGCGCCGGGGCGGCCATAGGCGATGTTGTAATAGACGGTGTCGTTGAACAGCACGGTGTCTTGCGGAACAATGCCGATGGCGGCGCGCAACGACTTTTGCGTGACGCTGCGGATGTCCTGACCGTCGATGCGCACGGCCCCGCTGGAAACGTCGTAGAAGCGGAACAGCAGCCGCGACAGCGTGCTCTTGCCGGCCCCCGAGGCGCCGACGATAGCCACCGTGCGCCCCGCCGGCACGCTGAAGCTGATGCCTTTCAGAATGTCGCGGTTGGCGGCATAACCGAAATGCACATCTTCGAAAGCGACCACACCGCCATTGACCGCCAGCGCCGGAGCATTGGGGGCGTCGGCGATTTCCTCATTCTGGCTGAGCAGGAGAAACATCGACTCCATGTCGATCAGCGACTGCTTGATCTCGCGGTAGACGAAGCCGAGGAAATTCAGCGGCAGATAGAGCTGGATCAGGTAGGTGTTAACCAGCACGAAATCGCCGACCGTCAGTTCCTTGGTGACAACGCCCTGCGCCGCCATCAGCATCACCACCGTCAGCCCCGCCGAGATAATCAGCCCCTGACCGATATTGAGCAACGACAGCGTGGTTTTGCTGACCACGGCGGCGGATTCGAAGCGCTGCAAGGCGTGGTCGAAGCGGGTGGCCTCGTGATCCTCGTTGCCGAAATACTTGACCGTCTCATAGTTCAGCAGCGAGTCGACGGCCTTGGTGTTGGCCTCCTGGTCGGTCTCGTTCATCGTGCGGCGGAACTTGATGCGCCACTCGGTGACACCCAGGGTGAAGGCGATATAGAGGGCGATGGTGGCAAACGTCACCGCGGCGAAGCGGATGTCGTAGAGCTTCCACAACATGCCGCAGACCAGCCCGATTTCCAGCAGGGTCGGCAGGATGTTGAACAGCATGAAGCTGAGCAGGAACTCGATGCCCTTGGTGCCGCGCTCGATGGCCCGCGTCAACCCGCCGGTCTGACGGTCCATGTGGAAGCGCATCGCCAGCCCGTGCAGGTGGCGAAACACCTCCAGCCCCACCGTGCGGATGGCGCGTTGGGCGACCTTGGCGAACAGGGCGTCGCGCAATTCGCCGAAGGTCTGCGCCACGATGCGGGCGCCGCCATAGGCCAGCAGCAACCCCAACGGCACGGCCACCAGCGCCTGACTGGGCGACAGCGCATCGACCGCGTGCTTGTACAGCACCGGCACATAGACGTTGACCAGCTTCGAGGCGATCAGGAACAGCATGGCCCCGACCACCCGCGCCCGCAGGTCGAGACCTTTGGGCCACAGATAGGGCAGCAAGGTGCGCATCGTCTGTAGATCGTTGCGCTTATGGCCGGGAGGGGGAGTCGAATCAGCGGGGGGGCGTCTCATGATAAGGTCAAGATAGCCCGATTTGGTGACGACGCAACTCGGCTTCCAATCTTCCGGCCAGGAATAGGCCGGTCATACGCAGATCTCCCCGCAGCGACCACAGCGGATGGCCAAAGGTTGCCGGACGGTTGCCCTCGACTTGGAAATGGGCGATCCAGGCCAGCGAATAGCCCACCATCACCCCAATCAATGCCAACATTGGCCCGCCGATGAACGCCGCCAACAGCAGGCCAAGGCCGATCAGCGTGCCGATGATATGCAGCCGCCGCGTCAGCGGCTGACTGTGTTCGCGCAAGTAAATCGGCCAGAATTCGGCGAAACTGCGCGGCCGCCATACCTCGCGGAGCGGGCTGGCGGCATGAAGCTGGGGATCGCGTGGACTGGGCATACCAGTTTAGATGGGGACACGGCCTTGCCGCCGCTGGCGAAATTGCGCCGGCGCAACTGAACCCACGCTAAATCGCGCCGCTCAATCCCATTCGGAGGAATTGCCGCCGGGGACCACCAGCAGCTTGCCGCCGTTGCAGGTCGGGCACGGTGCCCCGGTTTCCAGGTAGTAATCGAAGGGCACCAGACGGCTGGCGCAGGCCGGGTGAGTCCAGAAGACGAAGCGGCTGGCCAGAACGGTTTCCTCGGTCGGGCGGGCGGCGTTGTCCACGGTGGCGCGGATATCGCCGAAGGTCAGTTCCTCGACCTGACCGAACATGCCGGGCTGCACCAGGGTCTGGTCGGGATTCGCGACCATCCAGGCGGCAACGGTGTCGGTGTCCTTGGCCTTTTGCCCGGCCAGCGTTTTCAGCCGCTCGAACTTGGCGGCGTCCAGCACCCGGCTATAGGAGGATAACTTGCCGTTGGTCAGGCAGACCATCGGCCACAGCTCCAGCCCCTGGCCACGGAACTGCTGGCCGGTGCCGACCAGATAGTCCTGTTTCCAGTCACCGCAACCAAGCGTGACATAGCCTCCGGCCACAGCAGGGCCGGCGACGACAAGGGCGAGAAGAAAGGCCGTCAGACGAGTACGCATGGCGCGATGATAGCACCAAGCGTGCAGCCCGCACAGGGGCTAGGCGTCCTGCCCCCCCTGCCCGCGAACAGGCAAGGGGGTGGAATCGAGTCAGAAAGCCTATTCGGCGGCTTTCTTGCCCCGGCTGGAGACGATGTCGAGGATCTGCGCTGCTGCCTGCGGGATATTGGTGCCCGGACCATAAATGGCGGCGGCACCGGCGTTCAGCAGGAAGTCGTAATCCTGGGCGGGAATAACGCCGCCGCAGACGACGATGATGTCCTCGCCGCCCTGCGCCTTCAGCTCCGCCACCAATTGCGGAACCAAGGTCTTGTGGCCAGCGGCCAGCGAGGAGACGCCGATCACATGGACGTCGTTCTCGATAGCCTGACGCGCCGCTTCCGCCGGAGTCTGGAACAGCGGCCCGACATCGACGTCGAAGCCGATATCGGCAAAGGCGGTGGCGATGACCTTGGCGCCACGGTCATGACCGTCCTGGCCCATCTTGACCACCAGCATGCGCGGACGACGGCCCTGCTCGCCGGCAAAATGCGCGACCGCCGCCTGGATCTTGGCGAAGCCGTCATCCCCGGCGAAGACGCCGCCATAGACGCCCGAGATCGAACGGATCTGAGCGCGGTGGCGGGTGA
Organism: Patescibacteria group bacterium; assembly: GCA_035297005.1. Classification (GTDB taxonomy): domain Bacteria; phylum Pseudomonadota; class Alphaproteobacteria; order Rhodospirillales; family Magnetospirillaceae; genus DATGZW01. Next base: position 8,545 of record DATGZW010000575.1, on the reverse strand, counting down.
ACACCTCTTCCAGGGCGTCGGAGATTTCACCGACGGTAGCCCGCGCGCGGGTGGCCTTGACGGCCAGATCGAGCAGGTTGCCGGTGCCCTTGGCGGCAGCGTCGGTCAAAGCGGCCAAGGCCGCCTTGGTCTGGGCTTCGTCGCGGGTGGCGCGGATCTTCTTCAACAGCGCAATCTGGCCGTCGCGGACCATGGCGTTATCGACATCCAGGATGTCGATCGCGTCCTCTTCCTTGAGCTGGTACTTGTTGACGCCGACCACCACTTCGGTGGCGCGGTCGATACCGGCCTGACGGCGGGCGGCGGCTTCCTCGATCTTCATCTTGGGCATGCCGGACTCGACGGCCTTGGTCATGCCGCCCAACTCTTCGACTTCCTGGATCAGCTTCCAGGCTTCCTCGATCAGCGAGTTGGTCAGGCTTTCCACATAATAGCTGCCGCCCAGCGGATCGACGACATGCGGAATGCCGGTTTCCTCGGCGATGATCAACTGGGTGTTGCGGGCGATGCGGGCCGAGAACGGGGTCGGCAGGGCAATCGCCTCGTCCAGCGCGTTGGTGTGCAGCGACTGGGTGCCGCCAAGCACCGCCGCCATCGCTTCGATGGTGGTGCGGACGACGTTGTTGTAGGGGTCTTTTTCGGTCAGCGACACGCCCGAGGTCTGGCAATGCGTGCGCAGGGCCAGGCTCATCGGGTTCTTGGGCTCAAACTGCTGCATCATCCGCGCCCACAGCACGCGGGCGGCGCGCAGCTTGGACACTTCCATGAAGAAGTTCATGCCGATGGCGAAGAAGAACGACAGGCGCGGCGCGAACTCATCGACCGCCAGACCCTTGGCCAGCGCCGAGCGGACGTATTCCAGACCGTCGGCCAGGGTAAAGGCCAGTTCCTGCACCGCCGTCGCCCCGGCTTCCTGCATGTGATAGCCGGAAATCGAGATCGAGTTGAACTTCGGCATGTTGTGCGCGGTGTACTCGATGATGTCGGCGACGATACGCATCGACGGCGTCGGCGGGTAGATATAGGTGTTGCGCACCATGAATTCTTTGAGAATGTCGTTCTGGATGGTGCCGGACAGCTTGTCCTGGCTGACCCCCTGCTCCTCGGCGGCGACGATGTAGCCGGCCAAAATCGGCAGCACGGCCCCGTTCATGGTCATCGACACGCTCATCTTGTCGAGCGGGATGCCGTCGAACAGGATCTTCATGTCCTCGACCGAATCGATGGCCACGCCGGCCTTGCCGACATCGCCGACGACGCGCGGATGATCGCTGTCATAGCCGCGATGGGTGGCCAGATCGAAGGCCACCGACAAGCCCATCTGACCGGCGGCCAGATTGGCGCGGTAAAAGGCGTTCGATGCCTGCGCGGTCGAGAAACCGGCATATTGGCGGATGGTCCACGGCCGATGCGAATACATGGTGGCGCGCGGCCCGCGCAGGAACGGCGCGAAGCCCGGCAGGGTATCGACGTCCTGCAAACCTTCCAGGTCGGCGGCGGTATAGAGCGGCTTGACCAGAATCCCTTCCGGGGTTTCCCAGTTCAACGTATCGGGCGAACCGCCCTTCAAATCCTTGGACGCCAGCGCTTGCCAATCCGCGGCAGTCTTTTTGGGGAAATCAGCCATGACTTTACGTTCTCCTCTCCCGGTTGGCCGGAGTGTACAAATCCAAGACCACAATGTCCATGCGGGCTACGCGCATGCGGGCATGCCCCATTCGCCTGCCGAGGGCGTAGTCCCTTGACGTCGAGCGGCAACGGTCGCAGGCTGACCGGCATGAGCTTCATAGATCACATCAAGGCCTGCAACGCCGCCGATATTTCGCACTTCCGCCCGTTCGAGGTGGCAGGCGTGCCGGTCGGCTCGGTCCGAACCTCGTTCGCCATGCGGCTGGCGGCGTTTCCCGACGTATTTTCGGTGCGCGACGACCGCGTCACGCTGCTGGAGCAATTCAACACTCCCGCCGCCCGCACCGAAGCGGTCGCCCGCGTGGTCCAGCGCTTGGGCGACGCTGGCGTGCTGCCCAAACCGCGCGGCGAGGATTACGCCGTGGTGCCCCGTTGGGGCGCGCCTTCGTTGATGCGGCTCGACCGCCGCTTCGTCTCGGCCTTTGGCGTGCGGGCGTTCGGCGTGCACATGAACGGCATCGTCCGCCAGGGCGCCGACATCAAATTGTGGATCGGCCGCCGCGCCGCCGACAAATCGGTCGAGCCCAACAAGCTGGACAACATCGTCGCCGGAGGCCAGCCGGCCGGGCTGACCCTAGCCGAAAACCTGATCAAGGAATCCGCCGAGGAAGCCGACATTCCCAAGGCGCTGGTGCAAACGGCGCGGCCTGTCGGCGCCATCACCTATCGCATGGAAGGCGAGTTGGGACTGAAGCCCGACACTTTGTTCGTCTATGATTTGGAGCTGCCCGCCGATTTCGTGCCGCGCAACACCGACGGCGAAATCGCCAGCTTCAGCCTGATGAGCATCGATGAGGTCGCCGAAAGGGTACGCGCCACCCGCGACTTCAAGTTCAACGTCAATCTGGTGATCATCGACTTCCTGATCCGCCACGGACGGCTGACGCCCGACACCGAACCCGACTACATGAAGTTGGTGACGGGGCTGCGGACGATTTTTTAGGGCTTGCACGGGACTCCCTCTCCCGAAATCGGGAGAGGGTCGGGGTGAGGGGCGCGCGTAGCGCGGAAACCGTCAATGCCAGCGCGCCCTTCAAAAGTTCCCTCATCCCCTAAGTCCCCTTCCTCAGTACTTCATTTCATTCGCCCACATTTCCGGCGTGAAGCGGACCACCCGGTTGCGGCCGCTGTCCTTGGCCTGATACAGGGCGACGTCGGCGAATTTGACCGCTTGCCAGAAGGTGTCGCTGTCGGTGGGGAAGTCGGACAGGCCGATCGAGATGGTCTTCTTGATCTTGGTCCCGCCCGACTGAACCTCCAGCCGCTCAACGGCGGCGCGGATGGTCTCGGCGACCACGTCGGCGCCGTCAGGGGTGGTGTCGAGCAGGATGATCAGGAACTCCTCGCCGCCATAACGGATCACCAAATCCGACGCCCGCACCGACTGGCGCAGCACCTTGGACAGCGCCTTCAGCACGGCGTCGCCGGCATCGTGGCCCAGGGTGTCGTTGACCATTTTGAAGTAATCGAGATCAAGCATCATGATGGCCAGGCCGGTCTTGCGGCGCTGGACGTTGGCAATCAGGGTTTCGACATATTCTTCCAGGAAGCGGCGGTTGTTCAGCCCGGTCATCGGGTCGCTCAGGCTGGATTCGCGCAAGGTCTCCATCAGCCGCTTGGTTTCCAGCACCGGGGCGGCTTCGCGCAGATAGACGTTGATATAAGGAACCTGCGCCGACAGACGCTGTTCCTCGCCAGGACGGCTGATCAATTGCAGCACATTGCCGACCGCGCCCGACTGGATGATCGGCAGGCAGACATGGCGGCAGTCTTCCTCCCCTTCGGGCGGCTGAAAGGCGTAGCAGATGCCCGGATTGACGATGCCATCGACGATATGACCGGTGCGGCGCACCCGGCAGGCCTCGCTACGCACCAGGATTTGCGGGTCGCACCAGCGGCAGTCGGCATCCATGTGGCCATCGATGAACAGCGGCGTCAGATGGTTCTTGTTGGGCAGTATTTCGTACAGCGAGAAGTCGCTGATGGTGAACTCTTCGGCCAAGGTGCGGGCCAGACGCTGGTGGATTTCGTTCTTGGTCTCGTCTTCCTCGATGGCCTGCTTGAAATGGGCGGCGCGGGTCAGCCCGTCCACCATGTCGATGGTGGCGTTCAGCAGGTTCTCGCCCGGAGCCGGGGTGCGGTTGGTCAGCCGCGCGACATTGTCGCCGATACGGTTGAGACCGTCATCGAGGAAAGCCAGCAAGCGGTTCATGTCCGAGGCGATCTGGCCGATCTCGTCATTGGTGCACTGTTCGACCTGCGCCTTGAAGTCGCCGCGCAAGGCCCGCCGCACCGAATGCTCGACATTGCTGGCGGTCACCGAGATCGGGCCGATCAAGCGCCTTATCAGCAGCAGCGAGATCCCCGCGAACAGCGTCACCATGCCGACCAGCCCGGCGACGGTCAGCACCGCCGTCCGCTTCAGATTGCCGATTGACACCTGCATGGTCACCGCGCCCAGCACCGAGCCCTCGGCCACTTGATGACACTGCAAACAATTGGGCGAGCCGCGATCGGTGGCGATGAAGGGAATGGTGCCGCGAAAGATGGTGTCGCCCTCGACCTCGACCACCCGGTATTGCGGCAAGCCTTCATGCAGAACCTGCTGCTCGATATCGTCCTTGGGGCTTTCCTCGGCGAAGCCCTTGCCGAACTGGTGTTCGACCATCGGCGAGCGGACGACGCGGGCCGAGACCAGCCCCTGCACCTCCATCAGCCGCTTGAGGAAGCTTTCGCGCTTGTCGATGACGCCGTTGACCATCGATTCGGTCAAATGCACGCGGACGATTTCAGCGGCGGTGCGGATATGCTCGGTCGATGAGGCGATCGAGAAGGTGCGGAAAGCAAACAGGCTGACTGCCATCAACAGGGCGATCAACATCACCGCGATGGCGATGAAAAACATCGTCACCTTGGCGTTCAAGCTCATCGTGACCTTGTGCACCCAAGCCTTCGTCATACTGGCAATCACGTCAATCCCCCCTGTCCGCGTCCCCGGAAGCGCCTCGTCTGGCAGCTCAAGACCCTACCCCATCGAGGGAGAATATGCCGCTCGGCGAGGCTCGACAATCCTCGGCTGTGACTTTCCCGTCCGGATTGGGCCGGCAAAGTCGATTTTGCAGCAAAATGAACAAAATCATCGGCGGATGACGGGAAAGACGTCACTCCGGTTGACATTCGCACCGCACTGCGGCAAACAACATTCTTTCTCGCAGCGTCATGCTGACGCACGAATATGACGGAAGGGATCTCCGCACCATGACCATCAAGCCGCCCAAGAAGTTCTTCGAGCCGCTGGCGATCGGTGCGCCGCAGCCCTACCGCGAAGTGCCGGTGGCGCTGGAGCGCATGATCCATTTCCTGCCGCCGCATATCGAGAAGATGCGCGCCCGCGTGCCCGATATGATCAAACAGGTCGATGTGCTGCTGGGCAATCTGGAAGATGCCATCCCCGCCGACCAGAAAGAAGCCGCCCGCGCCGGCTTCATCGAAGTCGCCCGCGCCAATGATTTCGGCACCACCGGGCTGTGGACCCGCGTCAACTGCCTGAACAGCCCGTGGTTCCTCGACGACATGCTGGAAATCGTCGGCGCTGTCGGCGACAAGCTGGACGTGGTCATGCTGCCCAAGGTCGAAGGCCCGTGGGACATTCATTACCTTGACCAGTTGCTGGGCCAGTTGGAGGCCCGCAACGGGGTCAAGAAACCGATCCAGATCCACGCCATCCTGGAAACCGCGCTGGGCGTGTCGAACGTCGAAGCCATCGCCGCCGCCAGCCCGCGTATGCACGGCATGAGCCTGGGTCCGGCCGACCTTGCCGCCTCGCGCGGGATGAAGACCACCCGCGTCGGCGGCGGTCATCCGTCCTACGGCGTGCTGGAAGACCCGCGCGCCGACGGCGCCGCCCGCGCCTTTTATCAGCAGGATCTGTGGCACTACACCGTGGCCAAGATGGTCGATGCCTGTCAGGCCCAGGGCATCAAGGCGTTTTACGGCCCGTTCGGCGATTTCTCCGACGATGCCGCCTGCGAGGCGCAGTTCCGCAACGCCTTCCTGCTCGGCTGCGTCGGCGCATGGTCGCTGCACCCCAAGCAAATCGACATCGCCAAGCGGGTGTTCAGCCCCGATGTCGCCGAGGTGCTGTTCGCCCGCAAGATCCTCGACGCCATGCCCGACGGCTCGGGCGCGGTGATGATCGACGGCAAGATGCAAGACGACGCCACCTGGAAACAGGCCAAGGTCATCGTCGATCTGGCCAAGCGGGTCGCCGCCCGCGAACCCGATCTGGCCGTCGCCTACGGCCTGTAAGCGCACCTAATTCCGCATCATTTCGCCCCGTTCGCAATCGCGGACGGGGTTTTGTGCGTTCCCCGCTTCCCCCGTTCATCCGGCTGTGCTAAAAGCCGGACCATGAATTTTCTCGATTTTGAAAAGCCCATCGCCGAGCTTGAGGGCAAGATCGAAGAGTTGCGGCATTTAAGCGACTCTGACGAGATCAACATCGCCGAAGAGATTAATCGTCTCCAGGTGAAGGTCGACAAGCTCCTGCGTGGCAGTTATGCCAAGCTGACTCCTTGGCAAAAAGCCCAGGTGGCCCGTCATCCCGACAGGCCGCACCTGTCGGATTACATTGAGCGGTTGGTGACCGAGTTCACCCCGCTGGCGGGCGACCGCAATTTTGCCGAAGACAAAGCGATCATCGGCGGACTGGGGCGCTTCCGCGGCCAGTCGGTGATGATCATCGGCAATGAAAAGGGGCGCGACACCGAATCCCGCGTCCGCCACAATTTCGGCATGGCCAAACCCGAAGGCTATCGCAAGGCCCGCCGCCTGATGATGATGGCCGACCATTTCCACGTGCCGGTCATCACCTTGATCGACACCGCCGGTGCCTATCCGGGCGTCGAGGCGGAAGCGCGCGGCCAAGCTGAAGCCATCGCCCGGTCCATCGAAGCCTGCCTGGACATCCGCGTCCCCTTGATCTCGGTGATCATCGGCGAAGGCGGCTCGGGCGGGGCCATCGCCCTGGCCACCGGCAATGTCGTGCTGATGATGGAACACGCCATCTATTCGGTGATCAGCCCCGAAGGCTGCGCTTCGATCCTGTGGCGCAGCGGCGACGCCACCAAGGACGCCGCCGAGGCTCTGCGCCTGACCGCGCAGGATCTGCATAAGCTGGGCGTCATCGACGAGATCGTGCCCGAGCCGCTGGGCGGCGCGCATCGCAATCCCGAATTGGCCATGGACACCCTGGCCAACCACATCGAGACCAATTTGCGCGGCCTCAATGCGCTGGAGGGTGGGGTGCTGCGCGCCCGCCGCCGCGAGAAGTTCCTGGAGATGGGCAAGGTCGGTCTGGCCTAAGGGCCGACCGACGTCTCTGCCTTAACCTTTCCACGCCCCTGCCCTATTCTCGCCACACTGCGCCTCTAGCCTCCTTTCTCAGAGGCGGAGGACACGAGGGTGTGTCGCAGCCGGCCGGAGCCCCCCTCTCCGGACGACGTTAGGCGATTACCTTCCAACCCCCCGCAATCTTGACGAGAATGGCTTCGACACGAAGCCGTTTTCGCCGGAACCGCCCTTGATGGCTTTGCTCGACGCTTCCCCAAGCGCATCCCCCCAGGGAGCAGGCCAAAGAGGACGACCAAGGACACGGCGGTCGGAGTTTAGGGAGCCCCCCTCCCCTGGTTCCGACCCGCCGGTCCACTCCCGGCGCCAAGGATGCCGCCTTAAGCGCCTCGACCAGATTGGCCGGACCGTCTCCCCCACGGTCCGGCTTTTCTCTGTCCAGAGCATCGGATTCGCCCGCCAATCCCCCTCGCCGAAAGGTGAAGCGAAGCCCCTCCCCCTGTCATACAATGGGCATTCGACACCTCGACCAATGGCCGAAGGCGCCGACCGGCCGAAAATGCTATGAGGGGGTCTAATGGAGGTCACCCGCCAGCATCGACGCGCGCCCTTAACAGGATTCGCAAGATTCACCTCTGCTATAAAGAAGAAGCGGGTGCGAACCCGGTTTTTTGATGATATGATTTGTCGTTTCGCTGCCACGCGTACCTTTTATGCGGTTTGGTTTCAGGCGGCAGGGTGAGGGTTGGAGGACGCGAGACGGGCTTGTAACAGCGGGACGAGACGACCCAGCGGTGGCACTGGGGAAGCGGAGGACGCCACGGGACGGCGAGAGTATCGGCGTTGAACCTCCGGAATTATCGACGACAACTGAACGGAAAGAGCACTACAAATGTCATGGCAGCGTGATAGGTCTGAACACCGTCGACGTGGCGGCGAAAAGCGCCGGGATGATTTCGGCGATTTCGGCGGCGGGTTCGAGCCCGCGCCTTCTTCTTCTTCCTCCGCGTCGCGCCCTGCGGCACGTCCGGACTTCAACCGCCCCACCGTCGACCAGAGCAATGTCTCGGCCACGGTGAAGTGGTTCAACGCCACCAAGGGTTTTGGCTTCGTGTCGCCGGTCGATGGTTCGCCCGACGCCTTCCTGCACATCTCGGCGCTTGAGCGTGCCGGCCTTGGCGAAGTCGCCGAAGGTGCCACGGTCATGTGCGACCTGGGTCCGGGCCAGCGCGGCCCGCAGGTGGTGACGGTGCATTCGGTCGATCTGACCACCGCCGCCCCCCGCCGTCCGGCCGCCGCCGCTCCGCGTGATGGCGGCGCCAGCTTCGCCCCGCGTGGCGAGCCCGGTCCGACCGTTGAAGGCCGCGTCAAGTTCTTCAGCGCCGACAAGGGCTTCGGCTTCATCGCCGTGGACGATGGCGGCAAGGACGTGTTCGTTCACATCCGCGCCCTGGAAAAGTCCGGCCTGCGTGCTCTGGAGCCCGACCAGCGCGTGCGTCTGACCATC
>DATGZW010000574.1:0-2653 GCA_035297005.1 Patescibacteria group bacterium | reverse complement strand
GTGAAGCCGATCACGCCGTCGATGGTGCCGGTGCCCGGCTGCAAGCTGCGGTCGAGCGGGCCGTTGCCGCCGCCGAAATCGGTCTTGGTGCTGCCGGTGGGCAGCTTCAGGCCGAAGGTGACGCCGAAATTCTTGCTGTCGGTCAGCCCCTCGTAGCGGCCCATCACCCGGATGTCGGACAGTTCGGCCCAATTCGAGGTCATGAGCTGATAATTGCCGTTCATGTCCGGCTGATAGGTTTCGTGTTTGCGGTCAAGCAGCGGGATGGCGAGGTTGACGCCCCAATCCTGGTTCGGCGCATAGTCCAAACCCAGGGTGTACAGGCGGTTGTTGGTCTCGTGTTCGGCTTCGTTGCCGTTCGCCTGCGGGATGCCGACATCGGAACTTTTGTTGCCCTGACGCTGGTCGCGCTGGTCGATATAGTCGAAGCGGCCATCGACGCGGAAGCCGGGATCGTTGCCCTGGCCCAGCGAGCCTTCATCGGTGGACAAGGTGCAGCCGCAGCCCGAGCAGGCTTGGGCGATCTGCGGCAGGGCCAGCAGGGCGAGGGCGGAAACGGACAGGGAATAGGAAAGACGGCGAAAAAACATGATGCGCTCCAACTTGCGGCGATCGGCATGGCGATGCGGCGGCAAGACGACCTGATGACGAAGGAACCGTTCGCCGCATGAAGGGGGCGGAACGGTGCCGGTGGGAAAATCAGGCGGCGGAGGGCGGAGCGCGGGCGCGGCTGCTTTTGTCGGGCAGCGGTGCCGGAGCGTTGGTGGCGCTCCATACCAGGGCAATGGCGCGCGATGAAGGCGGCAGCGGCAGGGGGGGGGCGGCGGCGGCCAAGGCGGCGGCGTCCCCCCAGGCCAGCGGCAGGCAACAGGGGCACATCCCGTGGTCTTGGGAATCCTGGTCGTGGACCGGGATGTCGTCGGTCTTGACGGTGAAGGCGCCGTGGACCGAACAGATGACCACGCTCTCGCCGGCCTGACCGGTCACCACCGTCATCGGCTGCGGGCCGAGGGCGAGGCCAAGCACGACATTGGCAAGGATCAGCACCAAGCCCAGCCAAGCGCAGACAGTCCGACGTTTAACCAACGTCAGCCTCGGTTGCACGGCTATGCTTTGTGGATAATGCGATCATTGCCTATGGTCATGGGAGTGTGGCCCTTGCTCTATTTGAATGGGATTTTGGTCTGGTGTCAATGATCGCACCTCCCTGGATTTGCAAAGGCTTCGCTCCGCCTTATCTTAGGGGACATGAATATGCATGATCTTCTCGACAAACTTCCCTGCCACTGCCTGCGGTCCGCGCCGCTGGTGTCGGTGGTCCGTCTTTATGGCGTCATCGGCCAGATGGGACCGATGCGTCAGGGGCTCAGCCTGCCGGCCTTGGCGGGAACGCTGGAGCGGGCGTTCAAGCCCAAGCATCTGGCGGCGGTGGCGCTGGCGATCAACTCGCCGGGCGGCTCGCCGGTGCAGTCGTCGCTGATCGCCGGGCGCATCCGCGCCCTGGCTGAGGAAAAGAAGGTGCCGGTGTTCGCCTTTATCGAAGATGTGGGCGCATCGGGCGGCTATTGGCTGGCGACGGCGGCAGACGAGATCTTTGCCGACGAGGCCTCGATCGTCGGTTCCATCGGCGTGGTGTCGTCGGGCTTCGGCTTCCATGATCTGCTGCAACGCTTCGGCGTCGAGCGGCGTCTGTACACCCAGGGCGTCCACAAGGCGATGCTGGATCCGTTCCGCCCCGAACAGCCCGATGATGTGGTGCGGCTGAAGGCGTTGCAGGCGGAGTTGCATGACGGCTTCAAGGCGGTGGTGCGCCGCCGCCGCGAGGGCCGCTTGACCGGCCGCGACGAGGAACTGTTCGAAGGCGACATCTGGACCGGCCGCCGCGCCCAGGAATTGGGCTTGATCGACGGCATCGGTGATCTGCGCGGCGTGCTGCGCGGGCGTTTCGGCGATAAGGTGAGGCTGCGGGTGGTCGGCGAGCAACGCGGCTGGCTGCGGCGGCGCTTCGGTCTGGCGGCTCCGGGCGAGTGGGTGCAAACGGTGCTGGCGGCAGCCGAGGAGCGGTCGCTGTGGGCGCGCTACGGTTTGTGAGGCGTCAGGTCAGCAAATACCCGCCATTGGCGATCCAGCGCCAGGAAGTCAGGATATAGCCGTCCATGCCGAATATGGCGATGGTCTGGTGAATTAAGCAGCCGATTGTCATTGGGTATAGCCGGTGCCCTTCATCTTGGCACCTTGCCCCCTTCCGTCCGTGATGTGCACCAGTCGGAAGGGGGTGCAACGGATATTTCCGTCGCGCGGCGTCTTTTTCGACCTCAAGAGAAAGGGGCGTTTCTTTCCATGATGATCGCCACGCAAATATCTTCTTTTTGTGTGTATTCATCAATAATTTTTTAATAAATTTATACTTATGGATAATTTGCAGGTTATTAAAATTTATTTTATATAAAATTTTAGGTATCCCTTTGGTGCCCCCTCGCCACGGCTTCTCGGCATGGCGGCTATCTCATGCTTTGGTTGGCTCGCCTCGCCCCCAGGCTTGACCGCTGGGGCGGCGGACGCTTACCTTGCACACCCGCATTCGGGCTTCCTCTTGATTCGATGACGGTTTTCTCATGGCGCCTCGGCCGAGCTTCCAGTCCCTGATCCTTAC
>DATGZW010000573.1:0-3547 GCA_035297005.1 Patescibacteria group bacterium | reverse complement strand
GGGCGGTTCGGCGGCGGCTGTTGCCGCGCGTCTGGTGCTGGGCGCCACCGGCACCGATACCGGCGGCTCGATCCGTCAGCCGGCGGCGTTCTGCGGCATCGTCGGCATCAAGCCGACCTATGGCCGCTGCTCGCGCTGGGGCGTCGTCGCCTTCGCCTCGTCGCTCGATCAGGCTGGGCCGATGACCCGCACGGTGCGCGATTCCGCCATCATGCTGGGCGCCATGGCTGGCTACGACCCCAAGGACTCAACCTCGGCCAATGTCGCCGTGCCGAACTTCGAAGCGGCGCTGACCGGCGATATTCGTGGCTTGAAAGTCGGCATCCCCACGGAATACCGACCCGATGGCCTGTCGCCGGAGATTTCCAAGCTGTGGGAAGACGGCATCGCCATGCTGAAGGCGGCGGGGGCGACCCCGGTCGAAATCAGCCTGCCGCATACCAAATACGCTCTGGCCACTTATTACATCGTCGCCCCCGCCGAGTGCTCGTCCAATCTGGCCCGCTATGACGGCGTCCGCTACGGCCTGCGCGTCGAGGGCAAGACGCTGGACGAGATGTACGCCAAGACCCGCGCCGCCGGTTTCGGCAAGGAAGTGCGCCGCCGTATCCTCGTCGGCGCCTATGTACTGTCGGCGGGTTACTACGACGCCTATTACGCCAAGGCGCAGAAGGTCCGCCGCCTGATCGCCGAGGACTTCCGCAAGGCCTTCGAGACGGTCGATGTGATCCTGACGCCCACGGCCCCTTCGGCGGCCTTCGGCATCGGCGAGACCGACGACAACCCGGTGACCATGTGGCTGAACGACGTTTTCACCATCCCCACCAGCTTGGCCGGTCTGCCCGGCCTGTCGCTGCCCACCGGCCTGTCGTCGGACGGTTTGCCGCTGGGTCTGCAACTGATCGGCCGTCCCTTCGATGAAGAGACGGTGTTGAAGGTGGCGGATGTGATGGAAAAAGCGGCCGGCTTCACCGCTGTTCCCGCTTCGGTGGAGGGCTGAGAGCATGGCCTATATCATTCAGGGTGAAACCGGCGATTGGGAACTGGTGATCGGGCTGGAGGTTCACGCCCAGGTCATCAGCAAGTCCAAGCTGTTCTCGGGCGCCGCCACCGTTTTCGGCAACGAGCCGAACACCCAGGTATCTCTGGTCGACGCGGCCATGCCGGGCATGCTGCCGGTGATCAACGAAGCCTGCATCGAGCAGGCGGTGCGCACCGGTCTGGGCATCAAGGCCAAGATCAACCTGACCTCGGTGTTCGCGCGCAAGAACTACTTCTACGCCGATCTGCCGCAGGGCTATCAGATCAGCCAGTTCGAGCATCCGATCGTCGGCGAGGGCGAGTTGATCCTCGACATGCCTGACGGCTCGACCCGTACCATCGGTATCGAGCGGCTGCATCTGGAACAGGATGCCGGAAAGTCGATGCATGACCAGCACCCGACCAAGTCGTTCATCGATTTGAACCGCTCGGGCGTGGCGCTGATGGAAATCGTCTCCAAGCCCGATCTACGCAGCCCGGAAGAAGCCGCCGCCTATCTGACCAAGCTGCGCTCGATCTTGCTCTATCTGGGCACCTGCGACGGCAACATGGCCGAAGGCTCGATGCGCTGCGACGCCAATGTGTCGGTGCGCAAGGCCGGCGAGCCCTATCGCACCCGCGCCGAGATCAAGAACCTCAACTCGATCCGCTTCCTTCAGCAGGCCATCGAGTTCGAGGCGCGGCGCCAGATCGACGTCTATGAAGAGGGCGGCACGGTCGTTCAGGAAACCCGCCTGTTCGACGCCAATAAATGCGAAACCCGCTCGATGCGCAGCAAGGAAATGGCGCATGACTACCGCTATTTCCCCGATCCGGACCTGCTGCCGCTGGTAGTGACTCAGGACTACGTGGACGCCATCAAGGCCACGCTGCCCGAACTGCCCGACGAAAAGAAGGAGCGCTTCATCCGCGACTTCGGCCTGTCGTCCTATGACGCCGGCGTGCTGGTGGCCGAACAAGCCAACGCCGACTTCTACGAGACGGTAGCCAAGGGCCGCGATCCCAAGCTGGCTTCCAATTGGGTGACCGGCGACTTCTTCGGCGCGATGAACAAGCTGGGCCGCACCATCGACAACCCGCCGGTGACGGCGGCTAATCTTGGCGGGCTGATCGACCTGATTTCCGACAACACCATCTCGGGCCGTTTGGCCAAGGAAGTGTTCGAGCTGATGGTCGAAACCGGCAAGGCTCCCGCCGACATCGTCGAAGAAAAGGGCCTGAAGCAGGTCACCGACACGGGAGCCATCGAAAGCTCGATCGACGCCGTGTTGACCGCCAACCCGGACAAGGTCGCCGATTATCGCGGCGGCAAGGACAAGCTGTTCGGCTTCTTCGTCGGCCAGGTGATGAAGGCGACCGGCGGCAAGGCCAACCCCGCCTTGGTCAACGACATCCTGAAGAAGAAACTAGGCTAACCTCACGACCCTGGGTAAGCTGAACGCCGGCGCAACCGAGAGGTGCGCCGGCGTTTGCATTTGGGGGGCAGGGGAATGGCGGAGAAGATTCCGGTTCTTGGGGTGCTGAAGCAGGCGCTACGGCTGCTGCGGGATGACGCGGTGGTCGTGGTGATACTGTTTGGTCTTCCGGTACTGGCGGAAAGCGCTGTCACGGTCTTTCTTCTGCAACCATTGGAACCGGCCACAGCTCTCTATTCTGCCAGATTTTGGTGCGGCTTTGGGCTGTTCCTGCTGCTGCAACTTGTTGCCGTCCCGTCGATGAGCGCGTGGTATCGCCGCGTCATCCTGGGGCCGCCGCTCGATGGCGGGATAGGCTGGCGCATCGGGCGCGCGGAATGGCTTCTGCTGCGGGCTTCGGTCAGGGTGATCGTCTATTCCTTGCCGATGATTGCAGTATTGGCGTGGATACTTTATTTTCGTGGCCATGGTAATGCGCAACTAGCCCATGGCCGAAGTGTCTACGTGATGTTCTTGGGATCTGTATTTTGCCTCAGTTCGATGCCGATACCGGTGGCCATAATGTCCATGGATCCGCAGATTTCGATTAATATTATGGCATGGATGCCAGCGCTTCTGCTGACGCTTTCAGGCTCTGCCTTGGGAAGGAGTCTGACCTTCCGTGACGCAACAGCCATGGTAGAGGGCAATTTCCTGGGAGTGATGATCCTCCTCTGCCTCATTCCCTGGGGACTGGAACTCGTCGTTGGTGCATGTGCCGACACGGTCGTAGGGCCAGTGGCAATCATGGCGATGGTCACCGTCCTGCTTGCCGCCGCCACGCTGTTCACGACGTGCCTCACCGCCACTCTGACCGCCCTATGCTACCGCCATCTTGCCGGCCCGCCCGCAACGGCAGACAATGCGGCCGGGGCACCGTCGCCCGAACTTGGCTAAGGAGACCATCACCATGATCGACCTTTACACCTGGGCGACCCCGAACGGGCGCAAGGTCTCCATCATGCTGGAGGAGGTGGGCTTGCCCTATCGGGTACATCCCATCGACATCTCTAAGAACGAACAGTTCGATCCGGCCTTTCTGGCGATCAGCC
>DATGZW010000572.1:0-5105 GCA_035297005.1 Patescibacteria group bacterium | reverse complement strand
CGAGGCGGTCAAGTATCACAAGGAACGCTTCCTGCCCGATACCCGCGAATCGCTGTTCAAGGCCGAGAAGGATTGGACTCCGTTCGACCGTTGGATCAACCACCGCGACTCGATCTACCTGAACGACGCCAATTTGGCCGGATATCTGCAGGATGCCGGCGAGGACAAGTCGAGCCCGAATTACAGCCCGGAAATCACCAAGAAGTGGGAAGAGTACAAGAAGCTGACCGCTGATCTGAAGGCCTATGACGACCTTCGCCCGGAAAGCGGTTCCAGCAATATTTCGGCGATCACCGAACTTGGCCATCCCGATTCGCCGCCGACCTTCGTGCTGTTCTCGGGCATTCACGACAAGCCGCTCTATGAAGTGCAGCCGGCGTTCCCGGAAGTCTTCGGCTCGGCGGCTCCGGTCATCACTCCGTCCGAGACCTCCTCTGGTCGCCGTACGGCTCTGGCCGATTGGATCGCCAACGCCGACAACCCGCTGACCTCGCGCGTGTTCGTCAACCGCGTGTGGAACCAGTATTTCGGCCACGGCATCGTCGAGACGGTCAGCGATTTCGGCAAGGCGGGCGCCAAGCCCAGCAACCCGGAACTGCTGGATTATCTGGCCGACGAATTCGTCAACAAGGACGGTTGGAGCCCGAAGAAGCTGCATCGCGAGATTCTGCTGTCGAACACCTATCGTCAGGCCTCGGCCTCGCGCGCCGATGCCTCGGCTATCGATCCTGCCAACAAGCTGCTATGGGCCTTCCCGCGTCAGCGCCTGGATGCGGAACAGATCCGCGACTCGCTGCTGGTGGCTTCGGGTCAGCTCGAAGACAAGATCGGTGGTCCCAGCGTTTCTCCGCCGATCCCGGAAAACCTGGGTGCTGGCCGCTTCTGGCGGACCTCCGCCGACGCGCATGACCAGAATCGCCGCAGCCTGTACATCCTGACCCGCCGCAGCGTGCCCTATCCGCTGACCTTGCCGTTCGATGCCGCCTCGTCGCAGCAGTTGCACAGCACCCGCGATGTGACCACCACTCCGTTGCAGGCCCTGACCCTGGTCAATGCCGATCTGGTGTTCCAATGGTCGCAGGCTCTGGCTGGCCGGGTCATCCGCGAAGCCGGTCCTTCGGAATCGGCGCAGTTCGATCGTCTCTATCAGATCCTGTTCGGCCGCCTTCCGGACAAGACCGAAAAAGCCACCTTGGCGTCGTTCCTGGACAAGCATGAACTGGTCCTTAAGGAACAAGAACTGAATGGCAAGCTGACGATCAATTTGCCCAGCAACCTTACGGACACGAAGAACCTGAATCCCCTGCGGGCAGCAGCGTTTGTTGATCTTGTCCATGCCGTAGCGAATTCCAACGAGTTCGTCTATCGGCTGTGATCCCCATTCGAGAGCAGGAACCAAAGTCATGAGCAAGAAAACATCGCGTCGCCAGTTTCTGGCGCATACCGGGGCCGGTTTGGGTGGTCTCGCGCTAAGCACCATGCTGCCGGGTGGCGGGATCATGCAGGCTGTCGCTGCATCCGCCCTGGTCGATCCGCTGGCCCCCAAGGATCCGCATTTCGCGGCCAAGGCCAAGGCGGTGATTTGGCTGCACCAGAACGGTGCTCCCTCGACGCTCGATCTGTTTGACTATAAGCCCGAATTGCAGCGGCTGAACGGGCAGGAGGTGCCGGAGTCGTTCCTCAAGGGCATCAAGACCAGCACCCAGGGTGGCGTCGGCAAGCTGCTGGCCACCAACCGCACCTGGAAGCAGTACGGCCAGAGCGGGGCGTGGTTCTCCGACTGGGTGCCGAACATCGCCCAGCACGCCGACGACATCGCCTTCGTCAAATCGAGTGTGACCGTCGGCGCGACGCACAACATCTCGATCCTGAAGATGAACACCAGCGGCCTGAACCCCGGCCGCCCGTCGTTGGGCGCTTGGACCACCTATGCGCTGGGCAGCACCAACCCCGATCTGCCGGCCTATGTGGTGCTGTACAACGGCAAGCAGGAGCCCGAAGGCGGCGGCGTCAACTGGAGTTCCGGCTTCCTGCCCGCCGTTTACCAGGGCACCGCGTTCCGCCAGGGCGATTCGCCGATCCTTTATCTGAAACCGCCGGCTTTGGTCAGCAAGGCCGAGCAGCGCGACACCCTGGATCTGGTGAGGAACCTCAACGACCGCTTCGCGTCGAAATATCCCGACGACACCGAGTTGCAGGCGCGCAGCCGCTCTTACGAGTTGGCCTACCGCATGCAGTCCTCGGCGCCGGAAGCCGTCGATCTGTCCAAGGAAACCGCGGCGACCAAGGAGGCCTATGGCCTCAATGATGCCGCCACCAAGGATTACGGCACCAACCTGCTGCGGGCGCGTCGTCTGGTCGAGCGCGGCGTGCGCTTCGTCCATGTGGTGTCCGGTCCGCCGGACGAGGACATCCGCAACTGGGATGCCCACCACGATATCGAGAAGAACCACACCAAGAACGCCAAGATGGTCGATAAGCCCATCGGCGCGCTGCTGGCCGATCTGAAGCAGCGCGGTCTGCTGGAGAGCACGCTGGTGGTGTGGATCTCGGAGTTCGGCCGCACGCCTTATGGTCAAAGCGGCGACGGGCGTGATCACAACCCCTATGGCTACACCACGTGGTTGGCCGGCGGCGGCGTCAAGGCCGGCACCACCGTGGGGGCGACCGACGACATCGGCCTTAAGGCGGCGTCGAACCCGGTCGATACTTACGACGTTCAGGCGACGATCCTGCAGTTGCTGGGGCTGGACTACAAGAAAGTCACCTACCTGTACAATGGCCGCTCGGAACGTCCGACCACGGTCTTTGGCGACGTCGTGAAAGACCTCATCGCCTAGGCTGATGAATAAACCAATAGTCGTCATCACCGGGCTTGTCCCGGTGATCCACGCCAGGGTGCATGTCTGGCGGTCTCAGGTGGCCGCCGGATCTTGTTTCGCCGAACCGCGTGGATGGCCGTGACAAGCGCGGCCATGACGATTTTTGAATGTTTTGGCATCGAGCATGTGAGTCGCAAATGCGCAGGCTGTTTTCGTTCTTTTTCATACTCATGGCCATTTCAAGTGGCGTCGCTTATGCGGCGACGGTCGATCTTGATCTGCATGATTACGACGACGAGCTGATGCGCACGTTGGATCAGACGATCAAATATTTCGAGCCGGATATCTCGGCCGGGAATGTCTTGGCCTCGAAAGAGGACGCCGACATTCTGCGCGAGTCCTACAAGTGGATGGAGACCTACTTCGCCAAGAAGGGCAATGCCGAGGATGCGGTGAAGATTGCCCAGCAGGGCGAGGAGTATATCGCCACAGCCTCCAAACTGGCGGCGGCGAAAGACTTCGACGGCGCGGCCGATGCCGCCCACTCGGCGGCGCGCACTTGCCGTGCTTGCCATGATATCTACAAGCCACTGAAGAAATAAGCGCTGGGGGTGTTGCGGTGATACGTCTACTTTACAAAGTGCATCGTTGGGCGGGCGTTGCCCTGGCGTTGTTCATGACCATTTGGATTCTGTCCGGGCTGGTCATCGTCTATGCCAGCGGCACCCTGCCGAGCCGGGCGCAAAAGCTCGTCCATGCAGAGACGTTGAGCCCGCAGGCCGGTTGGCTGTCGCTGGGCGAGGCATGGCAGCGTAGCGGGGGGCAGGCGACGATCGTCGATGCCCGTCTGCTGCGCATCGCCGGCGAGCCGCATTGGCTGGTGGAAGACGACCGTGGACACCGCGTCGCCGTGTCAGCCATCGATGGACATGTGCAAACCTTTTCCGGCGAGCAGGCGCAACGGATCGCCCAGCAGTGGCTGTCTGCCGAGAGCGCCGCGTCGCTGCCGGCCGTCACCTATCTTGATACCATCGACGCCACCAGCAGCCTGCGCAACTACACCGATTTGAAGCCGTTCCTGCGGGTGGCCGTGGATGACGGCGCCGGTACCGAATTGCTGATTTCGGCGACCAGCGGCGAGGTGTTGCAGGCGGTCAGCCGCGTGGATCGCGGGCTCTATCTGGTCGGTAACTGGATTCACTTCTTCCGCCCGCTCGACGCCATCGGGGCGGGAGACTACCGGCGCGATGTGCTGATATGGGCGGTGGCAATCGCCGCCATCACCTCGGTGACCGGCATGGTGATCGGCTGGCTGCGGTGGAAGCCAGGTTATTTCGCCAAGCCGACCTATCCGCAGGGCCGCACCCAGCCTTACCGCACCTTCTGGCTGCGCTGGCATTTCTGGACCGGCCTGATCGGCGGCAGCTTGGCTGTGTTGTGGACGGTCAGTGGCTATATGGTCAACAATCCCTGGCAATGGTTCTCGGCGGCGACGGCGACGCGCCAGGAATTGGTGCGCTATCAGGGCGCGGACTTGCCCGATGTGGTCAAATCCTGGCAGCCGGCAGCCCTGGCCTCGGCGACGGATGCGGTCGAGTTGGGCTGGCGGCGGCTTGGCGACAAGGCTGTGCTGTTGGCCTATACCCGCGACGGCGGCCGGATGCCGCAGGCGGTGGATGGTGCGGTGACGACGTTCGACGAGGCCACCTTGCTGGCTGCTGCGCAACGCCTGGGCGGCAAGGCGACGATCTCATTGCTGACGCTGCAGCGGGACTACGACAACTACTATTACCCGACTCATCGCCAGGATTCGGTGGACAAGCCGCTGCCGGTGCTGCGGGTCGAGTTGTCCGATGCCGGGCATACCCATCTCTACCTCGATCCGCAGGACGGTCGCCTGTTGTTGAAGCAGGACGCCAGCCGCCGCGCCTATCGCTGGCTGTTCTCGGCGCTGCATAACTGGGATATCGGCTGGCTTTACACGCGGCCGCTGTGGGACGCCTGGATGGTCACCTGGATCGGCTTCAGTCTGGTGCTGAGCGTCAGCTCGGTGGTCCTGGGCTGGCGTCGCCTGCGCCGCACTTTCGCCCTGCGCAAGGCGGAGGAAGAGGCTAAGCCGGTCACAGCCTGATCGGCAAATCTCTCAACCGCATTCCCCTGGGGGCCGACCGGCATGGTCGGCCCCTTTTTTTTGTCCCCGTTTGGCTGGCATGCAAAATCTATCTAGATTGTGGGTTGTTTGATGTGCAATAATCTACTCAACAGATAGACTGACTGTGCATT
>DATGZW010000571.1:0-3029 GCA_035297005.1 Patescibacteria group bacterium | reverse complement strand
GGACGGCGGCCACGCCGGCCAGGGTCTTGTCGGCTTCCGCGTAGAGGACATGCAGGATGGCGCCGACCAGCAGGGAATGGCTGGTCTTCTCCCAATGGTTCCGCCGTTCCAGCGAGCCTTCGGGATCGACCAGCACATCGGCGACATTCTGCACGTCGCGTACTTCCCATTCGCCGCGCCGCACCTCCAGCAACGGATTGTAGGCGGCCGAGGCGGGGTTGGTGGGATCGAACAGCAGCACACGGCCATGGCGGGCGCGGAAACCGGCGGTGATTTGCCAGTTCTCGCCCTTGATGTCGTGGACGATGGCCGAGCCGGGCCAGGTCAGCAGCGTCGGCACCACCAGGCCGACGCCCTTGCCGGAGCGGGTTGGGGCAAAGCACAGCACATGCTCCGGTCCGTCATGCCGCAAATAGTCGTGTTGGTGGCGTCCCAGGACGACGCCGTCCGGACTGCGCAGTCCGGCGGCCTTGATCTCCTTCGGCGTCGCCCAGCGGGCCGAGCCATAGGTCTCGGCATGTCGCATCTCACGGGCACGCCACACCGACAGGGCGATGGCGACGATCACGGAGACGATACCGCCCGAGGCGGCGATCGTTCCGCCCTCGACGAAGATATCCGGTGCGTAGGCATCATAGGCGTACCACCACCAGAACAGGGCCGGCGGCAGGTAGACCGGACGGCCGAGCGCCATGAACCACGGAGTCCCGAGTTCCGGCTGGTCGCCGAGCCGCCACGCCGTCCATTGGGTTGCCCCCCACAGCGTGACCAGCACGATCAGAAAGACGACAATGATTTGTCCCCATAGGATTTTGGTCGCGGACATGGAGGCCTCCCTCTTCGACAGCGAACCATTCAAGAAGGCGTATGACGGGGGCGATCAAGGGCTTCGTGATCGTCGGGAAAGCGGGGCGCATTGGCGCGTAAAAATACTTGCCGGATGCGGCGGCGGCCTGCATCGATTGGAATTACGCTTTATGGGGTCTTGGTGAACTTGGCGGAATGGGCTAAATTGGCGACATTCAGGAGGTGTTCATGGAACAGATCGCCAAGAAGCAGCCGCAAGGGTCCCCGCGCCATCTTCCGCGTGGCGGCCGGCCAACCGACGTCGAAGGAATGGCGTTTGTCTCCCTGCGCGCCATGACGATGATCGAGATGGCCCAGGTGATGAAGATCCTGGAGGTGGAGGGCATCAAGGATGTCAAGCTCGCCAGGGTTCGCCTGAGCCGGACGGATGCGAAACGCATGGCGGCGGGACACGGCGCTGCGATCCAGGCGACCATCATGCCGGACGATGCCGAGCACGAGAACGAAACGTCCGAGCAGGCGCTTGAGCGCGCTTTGCACGATGCGAAGGCGCGCGGGGATGCCGTCAAACAAGAGCTGCTGGCCGACCCGGAGATGCTGAGCACCGCGGGGATCGCGGAGCGTCTGGGAATGTCCGGCGAAGGTGTCCGCCTGAAGCACAAACGGCATGAAGTGCTGGGCGTCAATTTTGCCAAACGCGGGATTCGCTATCCGGGCTGGCAGGTTCTGGAAAACCGGCAACTCCTTCCGGCTTTGCCGCAGATCTTCTCTATCCTCGGCGACAATCCCTGGGGGGTGTATCGGTTTCTGTTGCAAAGCCATCCGGAACTCGGCGGCAGCCGTGCCCTTGACGCCTTGAAACGCGGCCGGATCGACGAGGTTCTCGCGGCAGCCACGACCGTCGCCACCGGCGCGTTCTCCTGACGTCATGCCACGGCCACCCCATCCCCTGTCCTCGGCGCGTCTGGTCACCACGACGGTCGTGCCGGGGAGCGTCTGGCATCACATCTTCCTCGACGTTCATCCCGATCCGCTCGGCTTCGGTTACACGCCAAGCCGTTTTTCCGATCCCAGGAAGAGTCCGAAAACGCGCTTCGGAGTTTATTACGCCGGTGGCACCTTCGAGGCGGCGTTCCTGGAGACGCTGGTCCGTGACACCAAGAACCTGAATCCCGGCCTGCTGCTGTTGTCTGCCACCGACCTCGACGTCTATGTCCATGTCACGATTACCGTGCAGACCCTCCTTGATCTGGCCGATCTCCGGGCCGGCAACCCGGTCGTCATGGGGATCCCGACCGATGCTGTGCGGGCCCAATCCCATCGGTTCGGTCAACGGATCAGCCGCGCCTTGCACGACCATCCCGTTCGCCCGGACGGGCTGTGCTATCCGTCGCGGCTCAATGGCGACGACAATTTCGCGGTCTATGATCGCGCTGTTCCCAAATTGAGCGCGGGGCCACGGCGCAAGCTGTCCGCCTGTCCCGAACTGGCGCCGATCCTGAATCGCTATCGCATCGCCATTGTGTGACGCCTCAGAGTCCCAGCCCCCGCTTGCGTCCCAGGTTCCAGTCGATCCCGCCGCCGTCCTTGGCGACACCGGAGAGATGGCGGCCGAGATGCGTCTCGATCTTCGGTGACCAAGGGACAAGCTGGAAGCCGAGTCCGTCGTCAATCATGGCGAAGCGGCCGGAACTGAGCGTCAGGCGCTGGCGGTAGAGACCGGCGACCGTGTCGCCTGCCTCGGCCTTGACATGGGATAACCCAGTCTCGGCGGCGAGTTTGGCGCCGACCGAGTCCAATTCACGCTGACGCAAGCTGGTCAGCAGATCGCGCTGAAAAATGACCCGCTGGTTCTGGCGTCGAGCCAGCCCGTCCTCGACGAGATGATCGGTGCGCGCCGTCATGGCCGTCCGCACCTCGGCCCCGAAGCCGCCCATCGCCAGTGGCATGGCCTCGCGCTCGACGAGACGGTGGTCGAGCCAGGTGGCGCCGGGCGCCGTCACCTGCGCGGCAAGGTCGAGATCCGAGCGGGTGGCGAGAACCAGGGTCGGCTTCTGGTCGTCGGCACTGCCGAACCGCCGGACCTCGACGATGCCGCCGAGCGGTGGCGCCTGTTCGAAGGCTTCGATGCCGCGGAAGCGGACGTGATGGGCACGGCCATCGGTGCCGTCGAGCACGGCATAGGCCTCACCGGTCAGTTCGTCGTGGAGCCCTTTGTCGAC
>DATGZW010000570.1:0-4870 GCA_035297005.1 Patescibacteria group bacterium | reverse complement strand
CGCCCTCGCCGGTGGACAGGTAAATCAGGATGGTGATGCGCTTGGCGCCGATGTCGGTATGCGGCTCCAGCCAAAAGCCATCGCCGTCGCGGCAATATTCGATGCGCAGATAGGTGCCGGCCAGATCGATCCGGCACAGGCGTTCCCAGCCGCGCACCACTTCGGGCGATTGCATCGCCTGGGCCAAGGCCCGCATCGCCGGGAAGCGCGCTTGCCCTTCGGTGTCGAAGAACATCCGCGTCTTGTTGTTGGCCTCGCGGGTGCCGCGCTGCAAGTCAAGGTCGCCGGGCAGATCGACCGGCACCTGTGCCAAACCCAGAGCCACGTCGCCATCAAGCATGCCGCGCGGGCGCCAATGGCGGAACGGCTGCCCGACCGGCTCGGCGGCGGCAAGGCTGCGCAACAGGGTCTGAGAGGTGATGCCGGCGTTCATGGGTAACCCTTATGCGGACAATGGAGCCCCGTGTTGTACACCAAATCCGCGACTGCGAGCCACTATCAATATAAACGCGACCGGCAGCCATGCGAAACACGCGGGCGGCATTGGCACCGTATCCGCCTGTACTCCGCTCGTCATATGGGTTAAACCATTGGCGTCGAAAGTGAATTCGGAGCAGACCATGTCCGTCGTCGTTCGCCAAACCAATCCCTATATGGGCCAGAAGCCGGGCACCTCGGGGCTGCGTAAGAAGGTTGCCGTATTCCGGCAGCCTAACTACCTGGAAAATTTCGTGCAGTCGATTTTCGACTCGCTGGAAGGATTCGAGGGCCAGACGCTGGTGGTTGGTGGCGATGGGCGCTTCTTCAACCGCGAAGCCATCCAGGTCATCCTCAAAATGGCCGCCGCCAACGGCTTCGGCCGCGTGCTGGTCGGCCAGGGCGGGATCCTGTCGACTCCGGCGGTGTCCTGCGTCATCCGCAAGCACCAGGCGTTCGGCGGCATCGTGCTGTCGGCCAGCCACAATCCCGGCGGTCCGACCGAAGATTTCGGCATCAAATACAACATCTCCGCAGGTGGCCCGGCTCCGGAAAAGGTGACCGAGGCGATCCATAAGCGCAGCAAGGTCATCACCGAATTCAAGGTGTGGGAGGCCGACGACCTCGACCTCGATACGCTGGGTTCGGTGACGCTGGGCGACATGGTGGTCGAGGTGATCGACCCGGTCGCCGATTACGCCGAGCTGATGGGCCGGTTATTTGACTTCGACGCCATCCGCGCGTTGTTCGCCTCCGGCTTCCGCATGCGCTTCGACGCCATGCACGCCGTCACCGGCCCCTATGCGACGACCATCCTTGAAGGCTTGCTGGGCGCGGCGGCGGGGACCGTGATCAACGGCATTCCGCTGACCGATTTCGGCGGCGGTCACCCCGACCCGAATCTGGTGCATGCGCATGAGCTGGTCGAGCAGTTGTCCGGCCCCGGCGCGCCCGAGTTCGGCGCGGCTTCGGATGGTGATGGCGACCGCAACATGATCATCGGCCGCGATTTCTATGTGACGCCGTCCGACAGTCTGGCGGTGCTGGCTGCCAATGCGACCTTGGCTCCCGGCTATGCGGCGGGGCTGAAAGGCATTGCCCGCTCGATGCCGACCAGTCAGGCCGCCGACCGCGTCGCCGCCGCTCTGGGCATTCCGGCTTTCGAGACTCCGACCGGCTGGAAGTTCTTCGGCAATTTGCTCGATGCCGGCCTCGCCACCCTGTGCGGCGAAGAAAGTTTCGGTACCGGATCGGATCATGTGCGCGAGAAAGACGGGCTGTGGGCGGTGCTGTTGTGGCTGAACGTCCTGGCCGTGCGCAAGGGGGAATCGGTCGAGGCGATCCTGCGCGGCCATTGGGCCAAGTATGGCCGTAATTACTATTCTCGCCATGATTACGAAGCGGTGGACAGCGCCGCCGCCGAGGGCTTGATGGCGCATCTGCGCGGCAGTCTGGACGGCTTGCAGGGCAAAAGTGTCGGCGCCTACGCCGTCGCGTTGGCCGACGACTTTGCCTATACCGATCCGGTCGATGGCAGTGTCAGCACCAAGCAGGGCATCCGCGTGGTGTTCACTGACGGCTCGCGCATCGTCTATCGTTTGTCGGGCACCGGCACCGAAGGCGCCACCTTGCGGGTCTATGTCGAAAAATATGAACCCGACACCGCCAAGCATGACCAGGACACCCAGGCTACCCTGGGCGACCTGATCTCTATGGCCAACGAAATCGCGGAAATCGCGGTTCGCACTGGCAGAGCCGCCCCGACCGTGATTACCTGAACACCCCATCTCCCGCCCAAAGGCGGTCCCATGGATAGCAGGCACCTTTTCGATCCAGGCATTCTTCGTGAATATGATATCCGCGGCGTGGTTGATTCCACGCTGCGGGTGGCCGACGCCTTTGCCGTGGGGCGGGCGTTCGGCAGCGAGGTGGCAAGTTCCGGCGGCGGCATCGTCTGTGT
Source organism: Patescibacteria group bacterium (assembly GCA_035297005.1). Taxonomy (GTDB): domain Bacteria; phylum Pseudomonadota; class Alphaproteobacteria; order Rhodospirillales; family Magnetospirillaceae; genus DATGZW01. The sequence goes on along the minus strand of DATGZW010000570.1, from coordinate 2,433 downwards.
CGGCTATGATGGCCGGCTCAGCTCTCCGGCGCTTGAACAGGCGCTGGTGGAAGGCCTGCTGGCTTGCGGGCTGGAGGTGCGGCGGGTGGGCCTGTGCCCGACCCCGCTATTGGCCTTCGCCACCCAAACGCTAAAGGCTCCTGGCGGGGTGATGGTCACCGGTTCGCACAATCCTGCCGATCATAACGGTTTCAAAATGGTGCGCCACGGGCTGTGCCTGACCGCCGACGAGATCCGCGCAGTGGCCGGACGCGCCGCGCGGGGCGATTATGTCGCGGCGGCGATGCCGGGCGTGGTCGTTCAGCATCCGATGACGGTGGCCTATGCCGAACGCTTGGCGGCGGATTGGGACGGCGAACGCCCGTTGAGCGTGGTGTGGGATCCCGGCAACGGGGCGGCGGGCGCCGTGCTGCCGACCCTGCTGCGCCGCCTGCCGGGACGGCATGTGGTGCTCAACGGCGAAGTCGATGGGCATTTCCCCGGCCACCACCCCGATCCTGCCGAAGAAAGCAATATGCGCCAGTTGCAAGATGCCGTGCTGGCGGAAGGCGCGGCGCTGGGGGTGGCTTTCGACGGCGACGGCGACCGCTTGGGCGTCGTGGACGACCAGGGGCGGATCGTCTGGGCCGATCAATTGCTGTCGATCCTGGCCGAGGACGTGCTGAGCACGCATCCCGGCGCTCCGGTGGTCGCCGACGTCAAGGCCAGCCAAGTTTTGTTCGAGGAAATCGCCCGCCTGGGCGGTCGGCCGGTGATGGGACCGAGCGGACGCTCGTTGATCCAATACCGCATGGTCCAGGTCAACGCCCCGCTGGGCGGCGAGATGTCGGGCCATATTTTTTTCGCCGACCGCTATTACGGCTTCGACGACGCCCTGTACGCGGCGGTGCGGTTGATCGGGCTGGTTGGACGCTGGCCCCGCGAAACCCTGGCGGCTCGTGTCGATCGCCTGCCGCGCCGCGTCAATACCCCGGAAATGCGGCTGCCCTGCGCCGAGGATCGAAAATTCGCCGTGGTCGAGGACGTGCGCGCCCGTCTGACCGATGCCGGCATTGTCTTTGACGCCACCGATGGCGTGCGGGTGTCGGGCGGCGATGGTTGGTGGCTGCTGCGGGCGTCGAACACCCAGGCAGCACTGACGGCCCGTTGCGAAGCGCGCTCGCCCGACGGCCTGAAGGGGCTGCGCCAACAATTGCTCGAGCAGTTGCGACTTTCGGGCTTGCAAGCGCCCTGGAAATGACGGCACTTCCCCCCGCACGGAGGTGCTGTTTAGAGTGACTCTTAAAATGGAACGGTCGAGTATGGGAGTGGGGCTGGACGTGCTTCTGCTGGTGCGTGAAGCAGTGTCTGCATCGCCGGTGGTCGAACTGCTGTCGGCCGAGTACCGGGTCCGCCTGACCGTGCAGCCGCTGCCGTCGCATCCCGGCGATGTGCGGCTGGGCGCCGAAACCCAGGCCATGCTGGTCGCCGGCGGACAGGCCGATGACGGTTTAGCGGCGCTGGTTCAGGCTCTATCCACCAGCCACAACAGCGTGCCCATCGTGGTGCTGACCGAACACCTGAGCGAAAACGAAGAGGCTGAGTTGGTGGTGCAGGGCGCTGCCGAATGCCTGAGCTTGAGCGGTCTTGATGGCGTGCTGCTGGCCCGTTGCTTACGCCGCGCGATCTTGCGCCATCGCCGCTCTTGCGAAGCGCGTCACTGGGCCGACCGCTCCCTGAATGAAGTTCGAGGCAGCCTCGACCAGGCCCAGCGGGCCGGTCAGGTCGGTATTTGGGAATGGGATATCGTCAGCGGCGAGCTGTGGTTCTCGGACGAGGCGCATCGCATCCTTGGCACGCCGCCTCAACTGGGGGCGGTCAGTGGCGAGCGCTTTTTGGAGGCGGTGCATCCCGACGACCGCGAGCGGGTCGAGGAGGCCATGGGCAACAGCCTGACCGGGCTGTCCGGCTACGATCTGGAACACAAGGTGTTGCGTCCCGACGGCGCGGTCTGCGTGGTGCGGCAGCAGGGTGAAGTGGCGCTGGACGACGGCGGCCGTCCGGCTCGCATGGTCGCCACCGTGCTTGATGTGACCGCTAGCCGTGAGGCCGAACGGGCGTTGCTAGCGGCGCATGACGAGTTGGAAGCCCGCGTGCAGGACCGCACCCGCACATTGATGCTGGAAATCGCCCAGCGTCAGCGCGCCGAGGAGCAATTGCGCGCGGCCAAGGACGCAGCCGAGATGGCCGATCGCGCCAAATCCGAGTTCCTGGCCAATATGAGCCACGAGCTGCGCACGCCGCTCAACGCCATCATCGGTTTTTCCGACATCATGCGCAGCGAGTTGATGGGGCCGCTGGGCACCGAGGCGTATCGCGGCTATGTCGAGGACATCCACAGCTCGGGCCGCCATCTGCTGGAAGTGATCAACGAGATCCTCGACATGTCCAAGG